>VBOF01000014.1 GCA_005877855.1 Nitrospirota bacterium
CACCTTGAACTTGGCGGTGAGTTGCAAGGAATCCACCACGCGCAGCAGTTCCTCGAAGTTGCGGCCGCACGAAGCGGGATAGGTGATCATGAGCTTGATCTTCTTGTCCGGGCCGATCACGAACACCGACCGGACTGTCATGTTGTCCGCGGCATTGGGATGGATCATGTCATACAGCATGGCGGTCTTTTTCTCAGGGTCGGCGATCATCGGAAAGTTCACCGTGCAGTGTTGCGTCTCATTGATGTCCTTCGTCCACCCCTTGTGCGACTCCAGCGGGTCCACGCTGATCGCGATCACTTTGACGCCGCGCTTCTCGAACTCGCCCTTGACCCGCGCCATGTACCCCAGTTCGGTCGTGCATACCGGCGTGAAATCCTTGGGGTGTGAGAACAGGATGCCCCAGCCATTGCCCAGCCATTCGTGGAAATTGATCTTACCCTCGGTCGTATCCGCCGTGAAGTTCGGCGCTTCGTCTCCCAATCGCAGTGCCATAGATGACCTCCTTTCAGAAGAGTCTATAAAAGGATGATGGCAGCCGCCCCATTATCTAGGCCACAATTGCACGGTTGTCAACCGAATCGTGGCCTTTCATCGCACCTTGCTTTCGGTCCTGTTACAATCCGGTGACGATGAAGCCAGTCATCTCGCGAGGCCACCGCAATCTGCGCGCCCTAATGCACCGTCGCCTGCCGGCGAAAATCTTCAAGCGGCTCCAAGAGATAGGTCGGCTGGCCGATGCCACGAGTGTGTCGGCGTATCTGGTCGGCGGTCTAGTCCGGGATCTCCTGCTGGGGTATACAAACTTGGACGTGGACATTGCCGTGGAAGGCGACGGCATGGCCTTCGCGCGGCGCTTGGCCGACCGGTACGGAGCCGGCCTGAAAGTTTTCGACCGGTTTGCCACAGCTCTCGTTGTTTTCCCGGACGGCTTCAAGCTGGACGTGGCGACCGCCCGGTGCGAATCCTACGCCCACCCAACCGCCCTGCCCACAGTCGAACCGAGTTCGATCAAGGACGATCTCTACCGCCGGGACTTCACCATCAACGCGCTGGCCATCCGCTTGAACGCGAGCCACTTCGGGGAGCTCGTGGATTTCTACGGAGGCCAGCGCGATCTGGAACGCAAGGTCATCCGCGTCCTCCATGCCCGCAGCTTCGTGGACGACCCGACCCGTGTGTTTCGAGCCATCCGCTTTGAGCAGCGGTTCGGCTTCCACATCGAGAAACACACGTTGACCCTGCTCAAGGAAGCAGCTGCGTCCGATCTCGTCCGCCGGCTCTCCGGCCCACGCTTGCGGAATGAGGTCATGCGACTGCTTTCGGAGCAGGCCCCCGCCCGTGCGATCCGGCGTATGGCCGAGTTCGACCTCCTGCGCTTTCTCCACGCCGACTTGGCCTTGACCTCTCATCTCGCAGGCCTCCTGGTGGACCTTGGGAAATCGCTCGCCTGGTGGACGAAGCGGTTCCCCAGACGCCCGTTCGATCGAGCGCTGGTCTATTTCATAGGCCTCATGGACGAGCTGAGTGAGTCGGCCACTCACTCAGTGGTGAAGCGATTGGCGCTCCCAGGAGAACAGGCGCACAAGATCAGTCTGGCCAAGAGGCACTTGGCGCCGGCTCTGCGCTCCCTGGTCCGACAACGGTCCCCCAAACCTTCGGAAACGTATCGAACCCTAGCCGACCTTCCGGATGAAGGACTCATCCTGCTCGTCGCCAAGGCCAGGTCCAAGGATATCGCGCGTCTGGTCTCGGCCTACGTGACCACCCAGCAGCACGTGAAGCCCTCGCTCAATGGAACTGACCTGAAAGCCCTGGGCATCAAGCCCGGCCCGGTCTATAAGAAGATCCTGGACCGCCTGCTCGAGGCGCGCCTGAACGGCGAAGTGAAAACCAAAGCCGATGAGCGTAAGCTGGTGAAGAAGCTCGCGGAGGTTTGACGCGGTTTAGGAGAATCCGACATGCCTGTGCCTTGGAAGCTCATCGGTGCCCTGCTCCGATTCGTCGTACCGACGGTCCCGGAAATCATCGCCACCGTCAAGACTCTGAAGAAAGAACAGCAGCGGGAGAAGAGTCAGGTCGCGGACACAGGCGTGCACCTGCAAGAGTTGGAACAACGCATGGCCGCGCAATTACAGCTCATCGAACAACTGACCGTACAACTAGGGAAACTGGAGAAGGCGCTGGCGTGGGCGTTGTGGACTTCGACCTTCGCGCTCATCCTGGCGCTGATCGCCCTCGGTGTCGTATATCTACGATGACGGGCGTCTTATTTTGCTGCGGGTGGCGGCACCTTGGGCGCCGCGCCGATGCTGTCCAGCCCGGCCTGGGCGCAGGCGTCGTCCAGATGAGCGCCCGGCGCGCCGCCGACTCCGATCGCCCCGACGATCTCGCCTCCGATCTCGATCGGCAGGCCACCGCCGAGGATGAGGGTTTTGTCGTCGATGTCCCTCAGCCCCTGGAGAGGCGGCGTCTTGGCGACCAGCTCAGCCAGTTCACTGGTCGGCCGGCGCAGGCTGGCGGCGGTATAGGCCTTCTTGCTGCTGCTGTTGGTCGTGTGGGGACCCGCGCCGTCTCCCCTCATCAGCACTTTGAGCACGCCCGCCCGGTCCACCACCGCCACGCTCACGCGATAGCCGTCCTGCTTGCACTTTTCCTGCGCGGCAGCCGCGGCCTTATTCGCCAGCGTGAGCGGCAACGCCGCTTCACGCGGCAACTCCTCTACCGCAGCCACGACCGGCGCGAATCCGAGAACCAACACCAGGGCGAGCGAGATCACCGAGGCGTGAGGGTTCACACATCTTGGAAACCGGCTGATGAGTGCCATCGTCGTCTCCCTCCAGTAGAATGATTGACTCTGCTAGCGAGCCGAGGCCGGCACAAAATTCAGCGCGGCGGAATTGATGCAGTAGCGCAAGCCCGTGGGCGGCGGTCCGTCGTCGAACACGTGGCCCAGATGCCCGCCGCACCGCGTGCAATGGACTTCGGTCCGCCGATGGAACAGCTTCCAATCCGTTTTCGTGCCGACGGCCTTTTCGGCAATCGGTTTCCAGAAGCTCGGCCAGCCGGTGTCGCTGTCGTACTTGGCGTCGGAGGAGAACAGGGGCAGATCGCATCCGACGCACTGATAGGTGCCCCGCTCCTTGCTCGCGTAGTATTGGTTGGCAAAGGGCCGCTCCGTCCCCTCCTGGCGCAGCACCCGGTACTGCTCCGGCGTTAAGATCCGCCGCCACTCTTCGTCCGTCTTCGTCACCTGAAACATGTGTCCCGCCTCCTTGGCCTGTGCAGGTATTATAACAGTCGCGGGTCCGGCCTGTTCGTTACCTGGGGAAGTGCTTGTCCAGGCATTCCGGGCAGATCAGGTGCGAGAAGTCCGCCTCGGAATGGCCCTTGATGTAGCTTTCCACGGAGTGCCACTGACCGTGCTCGTCCCGAATCTTCTTGCAGCGCGAACAGATGGGCAGGATCCCCCGCAGGACTTTGATCTCCTGCAGGGCCTGCTCCAACTCCTCTTCCCGGGCTTTGCGGCGGTCCATTTCGCGTTTGAGCTTCAACGCCGAGCTCATCCGTGTCAGCAGCTCCAAGCGGTTGATCGGTTTGGTGACGTAGTCCGCAGCCCCGGCGGCAAACGCCGTCTCCAGGAATGCCCCCGCCTTTATCGCCGTCACCATAAGGATGGGCAGATCCCGATAGCGTTTGTCCGCCTTGATCCGGCGGCACGCTTCCACCCCGTCCGTATCGCGCATCATGATGTCCATCAAGACCACCTCGACAGCCTCGGCAGGAGCGTTCGCATTCGCGAGGCTGAGACGCTGAAACGCCTCGTGGGCGGATTCCGCCAGCACGATCTGCTGATACCCGGCGACTGCCAGAATCGACTGCAGCTCGCTTCGTGTTTCCGGCGAGTCATCCACAACGAGAATGCTCACGGATCCGTCCACCTTCAGGGTCATTTAGAGCCGTTCAGTTTGTCATTCTCAGGCTCTGGGGTCAAACGGCGATCCCACTGTTGCCGGCACAGGTCCACGATCGGGACGGCCAGCAACAGCCAGGCCACGACAAACACCGGCCAGTTGAACTGGGTCGGCAGCACTTGGGCAACCGCTTCGGCTCCGCCACCGGCCGCCCCGATGGCGTCGGCCATGAACACGTACAGCGCCAGCGCGACGCCGACGAGATTCGCTCCCCACGCCCAGGGACCCGGCCAGAGCGCGCGCTCCGGGCGATCGAACCGACTGACCAACGTCCCTCCCAGGACCATCAGCACGGCGATGCTGACCGGGGCCAGCACCGGCCCCCACCACGGCAGCGGCAGCAGGAACAGGATGTCCCAGTCCAGGAGTGAGCGCGGCCAGCCGCTCAGCGGCACCAGGTAGACGTAGTACAGGATGTCCCACACACCAAAGGCGACGAGCGTGTAGCCCAGGCGGCTGCGCCACGTCCGGCCGGCCAGCCAGCCCACGGCGAACAGCATGATCAGCGTGGCCACTTCGCGGACCATCTCAGCACGGACCAGGTGATCCGGCAGCGTCACGGGCGGGAATTGATACGGGTCCAGGCGGTCAACCATGGTCCGCAGGTACAGGACCACCGCAGCCTCGACGTAGGCCATCGCCGCAGCATAGAGCACGACGACCAGCCAGCGTTGCTTGTCGGTCACGGCTGTCCCGCCCGCCCGCTCATCCGATCCGCTCCGGGAAATCCGAGACGATGCCATCCACACCAAGCGATCGGACCCACGCGATGTCCCACGGCTCGTTGACCGTATAGACGAAGACGCGCAGCCCATCGCGCTGCAACGCGCCGACGAATTCGCCGCTCACGCAGTCGAGCCCCAGCCCGACATGGGTGACCTCGGCGTCTCGCGCAAACGCCGTCGGGCGCACGGGCACGTTATCCAGCAGGGCCATGGTGTGAGCCCCGGAGGCGAGGCGTTTGATCGCCAGCATCTCGGCATGGAGAAACGAGGCATAGATGACGGGCTGAACAAACGCGCTTCCGGTCACACCCGCCCAGACGCGTTCAGCGATCCCCGGGGACTTGATGTCGAGCATGAGTCCGACCCGGTTATTGATGCAAGCGAGCGCGTCCTCGAGCGTCGGAATGGACTGGCCGTCGGCCGTCCGTAGCCTTCGCATCTCATCAACGGTCAGTTCGCTGACCGCACCGGATCCGTCGGTTGTGCCGTCCACCCGGCGATCATGGAACACGACGGGGTGCCCATCTCGCGTCGCCCGGACATCGACCTCGACGAAGTCCACGCCTAACGCGACTGCCTTGGCGATGGAAGCCAGCGTGTTCCCCGTGACGTGCCCGGCGGCCCCACGATGTCCCACCCGAAGCGCCATCAGGCCTCGCTCACCCATGCGGCGGCAGGGTACCGTGCCTGATTTGTCCGCGCAAGAACTATTGTGATAGGTATACGCACCATGCCTGGCCTTGTCGGCGTGCGGTACCGCTGGATCATCCTCGGCTGTTGCATCCTGGCCTACGCCACCTCGCACCTGACCCGCTGGAGCTACACCGGGCTGGCCACGTACATCAGCAAGGATCTCCACCTCGACAAGGCGGCGCTCGGCCTGTTGGGCGCCGCGTTTTTTTACCCGTACGCGCTCGCACAGGTTCCCTGGGGTCGTCTCGCGGATCGGTTCGGCGGCCGCTATGTGATTGCGCTGGGCGTCCTGGCGGTGGCCGGCCTGCTGGCCGGCTTTGCCACCGCGGACAGTCTCGGGGAAGCGATGAGCTGGCGGATCGGCATCGGCCTCGTCGCCGCGTGCGGCTTCGTCCCGATCGCCAGCCTGCTGGCGCGGTGGTTCGACACGCGCGAGCGCGGCCTGGCCAACGGCGCCTACTATGGCCTAGGCGGCGGGCTGGGCGAAGGCGCTGCCTTCGTGCTGCTGCCGGTCATCCAGATCTATTTTCTGAAGGAAAGCGGGGTGCTGCTCGCCGGTTGGCGGGGCGCGATCGGTCTCATCGCTGTGCTGATCGGCGTGGTTGGGCTGCTCTGCCTGGCGCTGCTGCGATCGGCCCCGCCGATGACCATCTACAATCCCCACCCGCTGGATGCCCCGGTAACCACGCCAGCCCAGGCGCCGACCAGCCTCTACCGCGATCCGGCGCTGTGGCTGCTGGGCGTGTACTTCGCCGCCGGGATCATCGCTTTACGGTTGATTCCCGGGTGGCTGACGATCTACGCCGCGGACGTCTACCGCGTGCACTGGGGCTTCGCGCAGGACGCCGCGGTGCTTGCCGGCGGAACGATCGGCATCTGGTACGTGCTGGGGCACGTGGGAGGCAGCCCGCTGGTAGGCCGGGTGTCCGATCGCCTGCTGGCGCTGGGCGTCAGCCGGGTGGCGATCGCCGCCACTGGAGTGGGGATGAGCGCCCTCTGGTTCGGGCTCTTCACGATGCCAATGCCTGCGCCGTGGGTCTTGGGAGGGCTGGCACTGCTGATCGGCGTTACGCTGCACACCTTTCCGCTGATCAACGCGGCGGCGGCTGAACGATGGGGCGTGGCGCGGGCGGGCGAATCGCTGGGCTGGATCAACCTGGTGGGCCAATTCGCCGGCGCCGTGTCGCTGTCGGTCAGCGGCTACGTGGGAATGAACGCTGCGCGGCCCGGCCAGCCGTTAAGCGAATATGCCGGCATCTGGCTCCTGGGCGCCGCGAGCTGCGTCGTCGGAGCCGCAGCCGGCTGGCTTGCGCACCGCCGGATGAAATGAGGCGGTTCACCCTTTGGATTTCTGCCAGCGATCGATGAGGACGCCCTCGCGGAGGCCGTAGTCGCTGACCAGACACTCGGCGAAGCCGAACCGTTCCATAGCTTCGGCCAGGATCAGCGTGCCGGCCAGGATGAGGTCCTCGCGACCTGGCTCCAAGCCGACCAGTTCGCGTCGCTGGGCAACCGTGCGGGATATCAACTCCGCCAGGATGCGCCGTACCGCTTCTCCGGACAGCCGGTGGTTGTGGATCCTGAGCGGGGCATAGACCGCAAGTCGCTGGTCCATCGCCGCCAGCGTCGTGATGGTGCCAGCCGTCCCGACGAGGCGGTAGCCGGCCAGCGACCCGAGCTTTGCCTCGACGACATCCAAGTGCCGGGCAATGCGGGCGCGCGCCGCGGCGAGCTCAGCCGCCCGCACCGGATCGGACCGCAGGCATTCCTCGGTGAGGCGGACGACCCCTTCGTCGACCGACACCATCGCGGGAGCCTGCCCGGGCGCGACTGTCATGAATTCGGTGCTCCCGCCCCCGATGTCCAGGGCCACGAACCGGTCCACGCCGGCTGGGAGGCCAGCCTGGATGCCGAGGAGCGACAGCCGGGCCTCCTCTTCGCCCGAGACGACCTCTACATCCAGCCCGCTGCGGCGCTTGACCTCCCGGAGAAACTCGTCCCGGTTGACGGCGTCGCGCACGGCGCTCGTGGCCACCGCCACGACTTCGCGCGCGCCAACCCGTTCGATCACCGGCATCCACTCGGCGATCGTGTCCAGCGCGCGCGCCATCGGGGCCGGCTGCAGACAGCGGCTCGGCTGGAGGCCTTCGCCCAACCGGACAATGCGGCGCTCCGAGGCGAGTTCGTGCAGCCGCCCGTCATCTTCAATCCGGGCGATCAGCAACCGCAGCGTCAGCGTGCCAATATCGATGCCCGCATAGATCGGCATCCAGTCACACACCCCCACTGTCATTGCAAGCGACCAACGGGAGCGCGGCAATCTCGCCTCTCTCACCGAGAGATTGCTTCGTCACTTCGTTTCTCGCAATGACCAAAGGGGGTCCCTATCCTTGGTCCTTGATCTGGTCCATCTCGAACCGGATGCGCGCCTCTTCCTGCTTGAGCTGGTCCACCTTACGAAACAGGTCCTGGATCTCCTTGTCCTCCAGCACCCCGCCGCCTTTCCGCTCGATTAACTGGAACGCCCGCTCGCCGGCCGCCCGCAGGTGCTCCTTGATCTGGTCTTCCACCTTGTACAACTGGAACTTCAGGCGCAGGAACTCCATCTCCTCGAGCGAGCGGTCAGCAACCTTGGCGGTGCCCTGCCGCACCTTGGCCCATCCCGTGCGGAAATCGCTTTTGAATCGGCGGAATCGCGACATCATGGTCCCTTCAGGGTACCGCCGCCAACTCCAGTTTCTGCTGCCACCGTCGGAGCAGGACCGCTTTCAGCTCCGTGTGCTCGGGTCGCGCGAGATCTGGATCCCGCTCAAGTAACCGCGTCGCTTCCTCCCTGGCCTCTTCCAGGATCTTGGCGTCTCGGATGAGATTGGCCACCCGCAAATCGGAGGGGCCCCACTGCCGGGTCCCGAAGAACTCGCCAGGCCCGCGGATGCGCAGGTCCTCTTCGGCCATCACAAAGCCATCGTGACTCTTGACCAACGCCTCAAGGCGGCGCCGCGCCTCCTCCGACAACCGGGGAGGCCCCATCAGGAAACAATACGACTGATGCGCCCCGCGCCCGACCCGTCCCCGGAGTTGATGCAACTGGGCCAGGCCGAACCGGTCGGCATGCTCGATCAGCATCACCGTGGCGTTGGACACGTCGATGCCCACCTCGATGACCGTCGTGGCCACCAGTACCTGGATCCGGCCGGCTTTGAAGTCCGCCATGGCGCGGTCCTTCTGCTCGGCTTTCATCCGGCCATGGATAAGCCCGACCTTCCACTTCGAGAATACCTCCTGCTGCAGCCGCTCGGCTCCCGTGATCGCCGCCTGCAGGTCCACCTTCTCCGACTCCGCCACCAGCGGAAACACCACGTAGGCCTGCCGGCCCTGCGCCAACTCGTCCTCGATCAGGCGGTAGGCCCGCGATCGTTGGCCCTCCGCAAACAAGAGCGTGCGGATCGGCGTGCGGCCCGGGGGCATCGCGTCGATCACGGAGAGGTCCAGATCGCCGTACACCGTCAGCGCCAGAGTCCGCGGGATGGGGGTTGCCGTCATGACCAACACGTCAGGCGCGTAGCCTTTCTCCTTGAGGATGGCGCGCTGCAGCACCCCGAACTTGTGCTGCTCGTCGATGACAGCCAGCCCGAGCCTATGGAACCGGACCCCCTGCTGGATCAGGGCGTGCGTGCCGATCACGATCCCTGCCGACCCGTCGGCAATGGCAGCCAAGGCCGCCTCCCGCTTCTTGCCGCGCCCCCCGACCAGCAACACGCAGGTGACGCCGAGCGGCTCCAGCAGCCCATGCAAGTTCAGATAGTGCTGCTCGGCGAGGATCTCGGTCGGGGCCATCAGGGCCGCTTGCAACCCGGAGCCCACGGCCACCAGCATCGCCACCGTAGCCACGACCGTCTTGCCGCAGCCCACGTCGCCTTGGATCAAGCGGTTCATCGGATGAGGGCTCGCGAGGTCGCGGTGGATATCTTGCAAAACGCGAAGCTGCGCCTCCGTCAAGCGAAAGGGTAACGAGGCCAAAAACCGCCGCGGCAGCGGCGTCTCTAGGTTATAGGCCAGGCTGCGCGCTTCCCGCTTGACCGACTCGCGTTTCTGACCCAGGGCCAGCTCCAGCAGAAAAAAATCCTCGAACGCGAACCGGCGATGCGCCATGGTCCGGCCGCGGTTCAGGTCGTCGAGGTTCGCATCCGCCGCGGGGAAATGGACGGCCTTGATCGCTTCCCCGAACGCCATGAGCCGCCGCCCGCGCGCGATCTCGGCTGGCAGGGCGTCGACCGCGCCGTCGGCATAGTGGTCCACCAGGACCTTCATGATGGCGCGGATCCGGTCGCCAAGCATCATCCGCGTCTTGGTCTCCCGACCGTGGTAGATCGGCACGATGCGGCCCATGTGGACCAGGTCGCGATGCCCCCCGGCCTCCTCCCCCCCCTCCAGGATCTCGAAGGCCGGATTTTCCATCTGCAGGTGCGTCCAACGCCCGCTCCGCGCTTTCACCAGCCCGAAAAGCATCAGATGCTGGCCGGCTCGGAAGGTCTCCGCCAGATAGGCTTGGTTGAACCACACAAGGTCCAGGCGCCCGGTCTCGTCCGCCGCCGTCGCTTCGACCAGTTTCCGGCGCTGGCGGGCGGTGACCGTAAGCTTGACGGACCGGATCTCGACGGCGACGACCGCCTCCTGCCCGGGGAGGAGACTCCCGATGGACCGCACCTGCGTCCGGTCTTCATAGCGCCACGGCAGCGACCAGACAGCGTCCTCTATCGTGTGGATGCCGGCGCGCGCCAGCACTTCGGCCTTCTTGGGCCCCACGCCACGGACGTACTGGATCGGCAACTCCCAGAGCCGGTGCGCCAGTTTCACCGGTCCGCACGAAGATGTCGCCGCCTCTTCCACCGTGCGGAGGAGTCGGTCTAACACCGCCCGGGCTTCTGCGATCCGGCGGCCGCGGAGGTCAGGTCCGAGCGTCTCGTAGTCGGAGAAGAGATGCACCAGGTGGAGCAAGTCCGCTTCCACGCGGGGGGGATGGACGGAGTGACCGAGGACAGTCAGGACTTGCTGGGACACAAACCGGCCAAGATCCTTGAGGGCAGAAAGACCGTGCGTCCCGCTCCGGTTGGCATACTCAAGCGGGCGGGCAATCCGTACGATGATCTCTTTCAGGCTGTCCATCGTCTCAACGTGCGGCCATTCTCACCATCTGGTCCGTAAAGATCAATACCGAGGCGTGTCGAGCAAATTGGGGATCCCGCCTTGACGAAAATTGTTGCCGTCTTAGCAGCCCTCCACGGCGGCAACCTCCAATGCATTGAATTTACAACGTAATCACAGCACCAAGAATCTGGTACAGCAGTTGCCTTAAACTCATGCCAGAAGGAAAGGAGGACGTGTGATGCAACGCTTTTTCCAGAACCTATCACTGAAGAGCCAAGCGCTTGAGCGCTTCCCGTTGATCGAACTGATGGTCGTGGTGACCTGTATCGGCATTCTCGCCACCATTGCCCTCCAGAAATTCCTGGCGTATTAGGCCACAGGGTTGTCTTCCCTGGCACGCTCTTGTCAGGGTAGACGCGCCTGTGCTAGCATGCGACCCTGTTGGATCAAACCATCAGGGAGAACGACCGTGGCCAGGGCATGTGAGATCTGCGGGAAGATGCGAGCGGTCGGCAACAACGTCAGCCACGCCAACAACCGCACCAAGCGCGTCTTCCGTCCGAACCTGCAAACCATCCGGGCGCTCGTGAACGGCGCCACACGACGCTTGCTCGTCTGCACCCGGTGCATCCGCAGCGGGAAAATCAAAAAAGCGGTCTGAGCTTCACCTTATCCGCAGCTAAATCAAGAATGGTAGCTTGCCCCGGCTACTCGCTGTAGCCTGGATACAGTTTGTTCAGGCATTCAGGGCATACGCCATGGGTAAAGTCTGCGTCCGAATGCTCGCGAATGTAAGATTCCATGGCATGCCAATCTCCTTTGCCATCTCGAATCTTCTTGCAGCGTGCACAAATGGGTAAGATCCCTTGCAGAACTTTGACTTTGGTCAGGGCGTCTTGGAGTTGGCGGATGAGACTTTCACGCTCTTTTTCTGCCTGTTTCAGTGCGGCGACGTAATCGATTAATTCGACCTTACTGTGGCGTTCCCTGCGGACTTTCTCCGCGAATACCCCATAGAAGGTCGCCATGATGAAAAGCATCGGAATCCTGAGGAGATGACTCTCGGACAATGAGCCGCTCTCCTTCACGCCCAAGGCAAGGAGCACCCCATAGGCGGCGCACAAGATCACGGAGAGGCCGATCAACTGCTTCAGCGAGGTTGAGAAGGCGGCGATCAGGATGACCAGGAAGTAGGTGATGTAGAGCTCTGAGCTATTGTTCCCCGACAGATAGATGATGGAGGTGGTCAAGGCCGTATCACCCAAGACCAGCCCGCTGGCGAACCAGTCACTCTCCAGCACTCTCGTAGGAAGGCTCATCAGGACGGGGATGAGCAGCAATAGCCCTACGATAAGCAACTGCTCGACTTCTTGTGGAAGGACCTTTTCTTCACTGAACAGCAATTGATAACTGAGGACAATCGCCAAAAGCGATTGCAGTAAGACAAACCCGAACCGAAGTGCCGCGCTTGGGGATGCGAGGGACTTGGGAGGGTCCTTAAAAAGGACTTCGACGATGACGTCAGCGCCCGGCATGGCACCTTGCTCGGAAAAAACTCATATCCCCTTGCGTCCTATCAGGAGCAGCGTAATGGACGCCCAGGCTAGTCTACCCGTCGGGACCTGTCAAGCAGGACGTCCGTCAGCACTCCCGCCCCTTCTGCGGCTTCCTCCAGCACCACGGCGGCACAGGGTTGGGATCAGCCCACAGCCCACGTTTCGCAGCCTTGGCTTCCTTCTCCAAGACTTCCAGGTTCTTATCTTTGGAGTATTGGCGATACCACCATGCCAAGCCCGCCTTTAACAACTCCCGGTTCAGCACAGCGCCGTCCGGCAAGACGACATCAGCAGCGCGGCGCCCATACTTATCTATTTCCTTCACTTTTACGGTAACGAGCTTCCCGGACGTCCTCTCGGAGGTGAATTGCTTGGCTTTGTCGCCATAGGGCTGCCCTTTCTCTGGGCAGTCAATCCCCCTGAGGAGAATGCGCACTGGGACTCCATTGTGAACGACCTCGATTGTGTCTCCATCGATAACTCTGACGACCTTACTCGTGAAGTCGGCACCTTGGGCGGACGACGTGGGACAATGTAGGAAAACGAGCAGCCCAGTGAAGGCGACAAGCAGAACAATGGACACCCGGCACGGCATAGAGCCTCCCGTTGTGAGCAGCAAGGAGTAGTCTAGCGCGGGTCTGTACAAAAGGCTAGGTCGGTGCTCGCCCTTCTGTTGAAAAGTTTGGAGCGGGAGACGGGATTTGAACCCGC
>VBOF01000195.1 GCA_005877855.1 Nitrospirota bacterium
ACGGTGAAAGTGATGTCGCGGAGCACGGGCCGACCAGGCACGTACTCAAAAAACGCGTGCTCGAAAGTGATCAGCCCCTGGGCCGCCTGTAGCAAGGAGGGGCCGTCTGGCAAATCTCTTTTCGCCTCAAGGACCTCAAAGACCCGCTGGACCCCCGCCTTTGATTCCTGGAGGAGCGCCTGTGTCTGGACCATGGTATTGACCGGTCCATACAACGAGGCCAGGTAGGAGATGAAGACCACCAATGCGCCGATGGTCAGCGTACCGGACAGAACGTGCTGGGCGCCCAGCCACACCACCACCGCTGTGCCCGCTGCGATCAGCACATTGACTGCTCCTGAGTAAAAGGTCTGCAGCGTATACAGTCGACGCCCGGCCGCCAGACTGTCTCGGCTTGCGGCCATGAAGGTCCTGTGCTCCTCTTCCTCCTTGGTGTATGCCTGGATGACACGAATCGCTGACAGTGTTCGTTGAACGAGCGTGTAGACGGCCCCTTCTTTCTCACGTGCCTGCATGGCCGCAGCTCCGATCTTCTGGTTCAATCGAGCGATCGTCATAAAGACGATGGGGCACACGAGAAGCGCCACAAGCGTGAGTACCCAATCAAGCCGGACCATGACGACCGTCATTCCGATAACAAGGAGACCCGCGGAAAGAAGCGGAAACAGACCATTCATCGTCAGGCTTTGAATCGCATAGGTGTCGGCGGCGACCCGATACAGCAAATCGCCGACCTGACGGCGAGTGTGAAAGGCGAGCGAAAGGCGCTGAAGATGATCATAGAGATCACCCCGCAAGTCATTGACCAGTCGCTGTCCAATGCCGATGCTCGTATAGTTGTACAGGAGAGTCAGCGAGGCCAACAGCAGATAAATCAGGATGAGCCCCACGCACGCTGCCAGCAAAAGCGTCTGGGGCGACCAGTCTTGGCCGAAGCCGACCGGCAGAGGCTCGCCACCCAGGACATGGTCAATAATGAGCTTTAAGGGCCAGGGCTTGAGCAGCTCGAAGAGATTGATCACCACGAGCTGGGTGAAGACAAGGAAGAGCGTGAACCGGTACGGCATGATATAAGGCAGGACCTTCTGGAGAAACGGCAGTATTCGCATCATCTAATCCAGCTCAAACGCGTGCTTATAATCCAGCCGACGTGTACTGCCTGTTCGTCCTTCTGAATCAGAACGCCATGCCGAAGGCCACTCTGAAACAGCGGTGCAAAGAACCGTGTGTCTTCGCATCGCCGAGCCAGCGCTCGTGAGTGTTCCGCAGACCACGGATAAGCCTTTCTCACTGCCGTCATCCTCCTTCGACGGAATTCACAGTCAGAATGCCCCGGCTGGCCAGAGTCGCTTGAGGCCGCGCACAATGACGGACATTGCCACCCCGCATTCTAGGATCGTCCTGCCGAGTGGCCACAGAGCCATGGCGCCAAGCAGCATCCCGACCGCCCAAGCCTCGTCCCAGGTTGCCGCCATTGCTAGGAACGCCAGCACCATTCCGGCCACCAACCCGCCTTGGGAGTACCACGGCCACACTCGAAATCGGATGAGCTGCTTCCCGGCGCCGTGTTCCTCGATGGCCATGAGGAGGCGGCCTCCTCCGAAGAGCCCTGTTCGGACTTGTAGGTCCCACCGATCGAAATCCCCCCCTCGGCTGACAACCGCACCGTGGGCTCGCAGCACACCCTCTATGCTTTGGAGGATCTTCCCGGGTTCCCGCCAACGCTCGCTCCAGAACCGCAATCGCCGCGGGAGGGGTAATCTCGGGACGACCTTGACACGGAATCGCCAAGGAGTCAGTCCGTACCGAAGCCGGCCGGACAGCCGGGCGAGAGGTTGGAGCAAAAACAGCAAAGCCGTCAGCGCGTGCATGCCGATGCGCCGCAGACGGGAGCGAGGCTTTGTTGGAAATGATGTACGGATTGCTCCGCCCACGGCTTGGACCAGCGACATGCTGACCGCGGCGATGAGAATCGTCGCAACGCCGAGCAGGGGACCCCAAAGCAAGCCAAGGGCCGACAGGACCGCCAACAATAGGATGACGAGACACCACTCCGGCGTTAAGGGGAGGGACTGCCACAGACTTGGCGCCGGCTGGCAGAGAGATTGAAATGTCGCGCTGCCCCACGTGCCATGATAAATCCGTGACCGAATGCCCAGCGCCCGTTCCAGCGCCTTGCAGTATATTCTTCCACCCCAAGTCATGGACCCAGCAGGCAGATACTTCTCAGGCCATTTCCGTTCAAGCAGCGCTTCTGCTTTCCCATATCCCCGTTGTTGACGCCAGAAGGCGCGGATCGAGTTGCGGCGATGATGCCAGACCATGGCCGCAGGGTGAAACCCCAAAGTCCATCCGCGCTCCTGCAAGCGCCAGCACACGTCCACATCATCGCCGGCAGTCCAAAACTGCGTGTCAAAACCTCCAATCGCTTCAAGGTAGCTCTTCCGGAAGGCCATGTTGCAGCCGGGGATGTGCTCTGCCACCTGGTCAGAAAGGAGCACGTGAACGGGCCCGCCCGGAGCGTTGGCTACGCAATCAGCGATGGGACCGTCGTGCGGTGGAGGCAAATTAGGCCCTCCCACACCTGCGTGATCCGTATTCTCGAACGTTTCGATCAAATAGGTGAGCCAATGCGGATCCGGCCAGGCATCATCGTCAATGTAGGCGACAATCTCGCCTGTGGCCTCTTTTAGTCCGGTATTGCGCGCGCTGGCAAGCCCACGATTTTCAGTGCGGATGACACGGCAGTTGTATTCGGACGCAATGGCCCAGGTCGAATCCGTTGAGCCATCATCGACCACGATGAGCTCGTAGTTCGGATATTCAACCTTGCTCATACCCTCTAGGCAGTCTCGGATAGTGCGCGCCCCGTTAAAACTGCACACCACGACCGACACCCGTGGGCGGGACTTCCTGTGCAAAAATGGGACGTCTGCAAATGCCTGGCGAACGACGGGCAACGCCATCTTGGGTTGGCGGTCCCGGCGAGTGAGGCCAAAATCCCAGTCGGCGATGTCATAGCCGCCTCGGTACCACTCGTCGGTCCAACCGAACACGAACGCGCCGGCGCATCCTGCCGCGAAGGCGGTACGGATCTGCCATCCGAGCACCTGTGCCTGACTGATTTCGCCATGCCGACGACTATCCAGCCCGACTTCTCCCAGCAGCAGAGGACGGTTCCCGGCCAGATTTTGCAGCCGGGCCAGATACGCTTTAAGACGATCTTGGGATTCGAGGTACACGTTGAAGCACACGAGGTCGAGAAAAGGTAGGTCAAGATATTCGGTCGTGGGATAGTTAACATACGTCACTAACCCATCCGGATCTTCCTCTTTCGCGGCACAATAGAGTCGTTCAAGGTGACGCTCGACCGCGCGGCGGCCGTGCCATCGCACAATGGGAGCTGGTATTTCGTTCCCTATGGCATAACAGAGAATCGCAGGATGCCCCGCACACGTCCGCACTCCGGCCCGAAGCCACTCCTCAATCCGTCCTGCGCAAGGTTTGTCCTCCAGGAAGGCGACATGCTGCTCCCACGGGACTCCGACCATCACGCGAAGCTTGTGGTTGAAGGCGAGGTCTAACAGCCAGCGGGGTGGAACCGTATACGTACGGATGGCATTCAGACCATTGGCAGCGATTTGGGAGAAATCTAAATCGACGACAGTAGGGTCAGGATAGTGATCTTCGTTGGTACAGGGACGGAAGGTGCCATAGGTCACACCGCGGATCCATAACTTTTTTCCAGAGTTAACAAGGAACTTTCCCGCCGCTTTGGGCCTGTGAAAGGTCGAAATTTCACTGTGACCTTCTTCGCGGACAGAATCCCGCTTACTGTTTTGCTGTGACGTCCCCATTGCGGTTTCCGTGCTCCTACATTCGTGCGAGCCTTGGGGCAGCTGGGCATGAAGACGTCGCTCTTCTCGGTCCATCGGGATGGAGCCTCCGGATGGCAGAAGATTAGACGGTAAACATGACACGTTAGGACAAGTTGGGCTACTTGTGCTGGGGATGGTAACTGCTGAAGCGGTTGAAAGGGTTGGCGCGCCCGGCAGGAATCGAACCTGCGACAACCAGCTTAGAAGGCTGGGGCTCTCTCCAACTGAGCTACGGGCGCGGTGTTGGACGTTAAACGTTATACGTTAATCGTTATTCGGCCAATCGAATCTATCAGGTTCTTCACGTTTAACGTTTCACGATTAACGTTTAACGCCTCTTAGTTTTGGTCGGGGCGAGAGGATTTGAACCTCCGACGGCCAGCTCCCAAAGCTGGTGCGCTACCAGGCTGCGCTACGCCCCGACACGAAAACCCGGACACCTCTTCCTCGCCCCCATTCATCGTTCAGCGTTCCGCGTTCAGCGCTCTCAGAATCTCGCGGACCTTCGCGAGGGCCCGGCCTCGGTGGCTGATGCGGTTCTTCTCCTCGGGCGTCAGCTCGGCCAGGGTCATTCCGAGATCCGGTACGTAGAAGACCGGGTCGTACCCGAATCCGCCACCGCCGGCCGGTGCCTCCGTGATCCGGCCGTACAGATCGCCCTCCACCACCTGCTCGCGCCCGCTGGGGTCGACGAGAGCCAACACGCACACGAACCGCGCTCCGCGGCGCTGCGGCGGCACGCCCTCCAGAAGCCGCAACAGCTTACGGATATTATCCTGGAAGGTGCAGCCCTCTCCCGCAAAGCGGGCTGCATAGAGTCCGGGCTGCCCGCCCAGCGCGTCCACTTCCAGCCCTGTGTCATCGGCCAAGGCCGGCTTACCTGTGAACTTGGCGGCAGACCAGGCTTTCTTAAGGGCGTTCTCCCGGTAGGTCCGACCGTCTTCGACCACCTCCGGCGCGCCGGGGAACTCAGCCAGCGACCGGACCGCGACCGGCAGGTCCGCCAGCACCGCACGGATTTCTTCGACCTTGTGCCGGTTGCCGGTCGCCACCACCAACTCGGTGATCAGCGCAGATCCCCTACAAGCTCTTGCTGAAGCTTGACCAACGCACTGATGCCGTTCCAGCCCAGCGTCAGGAACTTGTTCAGCTCGTCCAGCGTGAATGGCCACTTCTCGGCGGTCCCTTGGACCTCCACGAACTGTCCCTTGCCAGTCATGACCAGATTCAAGTCCACCTCCGCGAGGGAGTCCTCGGCATAGCAGAGATCGGTCAACACCTCGCCCCCTACTTTCCCGATGCTCACCGCCGCCAGATAGTCTCTCA
>VBOF01000015.1 GCA_005877855.1 Nitrospirota bacterium
GAGTTCTACATCCTCTTGTCGAAAGAGCGCATCCGGGTGCCGCCGGCCTATGCCGCGGAGATGGTCGCCTACGAAGCCGCCATCGGCGAGCTGCGCACCCATTATGCCGGCTTCTTCGATCCCGGCTTCGGGTACGGCGCTGGGGACCTGCACGGCACGCCCATCGTCCTGGAGGTACGGCCGCACGACGTGCCGTTCCTGATCCACGACGGCCAGACCTTCTTCAAGGTGCTCTTCGAGCGGATGCAGGAGCGGCCCGAAAAGGTGTATGGGGAAGGGATCGGCTCGTCGTACCAGTTCCAGGGGCTGACGCTGAGCAAGCAGTTCAAGCCGTATCGCGGCTAGGATGGAGATGGAACAGAAACCCAAGATAGAGGACCGCCAGGACGAACACGAAGAGGAAGCCGAGGGCGAGCGCCACGTCACGGCCATGCAGAAGTTCGTCGGCTTCGTCATGCTGGTGCTCGGCTGGCTCCAGCTGCTGCTGGCCGTCAGCAGCGGCTCGGAGGCCACGTCCGTGCCTTTCCTGATCTACTTCGCCGGCGTCGTGATCTTCGTCAGCGGTACGGTCACGGCCTGGTACAAGTACCCCTTGATGCTCGCCGCCACCATCGCGGGCCTGGCCCTGCACTACCACATCCAATCCCTCGGCTCGGCCACGCGCTGGGAGAAGGCGGTTGTGGTGTACAGCACCATTGTCGTCGTGGCCTACTTCATCCTCTTCTCAAAGAAACCGGTCCGGCGCATCAATCTTCCTCCTTCGCCGCCTCAGCCTCCGACCGCACCGCCGCAGGGATGACCATCTCGGTCGTCATTCCCACCCTCAACGAAGCGCAGAACATCCGTGCGGCGCTCGCCAGGCTCCACCATCCGGCCTTCGGCGAAATCCTGGTCGGAGACGGAGGGAGTTACGACGGAACGGTCGCGCAGGCCGCGCCCGTCGCCAAAGTCCTGACGGCACCGACAGGCCGCGCCCGGCAGATGAACGTCGCCGCCGCCGCCGCCAGCGGGGACGCGCTCCTGTTCCTTCATGCCGATACGCTGCTGCCGCCGACGGCCGCCGACGACATCACCGCCGCGCTGGCCGATCCACAGGTCGTGGGCGGGCACTTCGCCGCCCGTATCGAACCCGATCGCGGCTTGCTGTGGCTTGTGGGCCGGATGATGAGCTGGCGTGCGCGGCTCACCGGCATCGCGACCGGCGACCAGGCGATCTTCGCGCGTCGGAAAGTCTTCGAAACGCTCGGCGGCTTTCCCGACATCCCCCTGATGGAGGACATTGCCTTCAGCCGGCGCCTCAAGGGGGCCGGGCGCGTGGCCGCGTTACGCAGTTGCGTGGTGACTTCGGGCCGCCGATGGGAACAGCACGGAGTGGCCAGGACTATCTTCTTGATGTGGTGGCTCCGGATGCTCTTCTTCGTGGGCGTAAGCCCAGACCGGTTGAAGCAGTGGTACGCCGATACGCGTTAGGTGAGGGGGCTCTTTTAGACCGTCATGAGTACCGCTCTCATCGTCTTCGCCAAGGCGCCGATCCCCGGTGAGGTCAAGACGCGGCTCTGCCCGCCTCTCGACCCGGACGAAGCAGCCTCGCTGCACGGGACCCTGGTCCTGGACACGGTCGAGCGGGCCAAGGGCCTGGCCGGCGCCTCACTCTATGTCGCGGGCGCGCCGGACCTCGCGCATCCGTTCTTCAAGGTGCTGGAGGGGCGCTACGGGGCGAAGCTGCTGGCACAGCGGGGGCCGGACCTGGGCGCGCGCATGAAGTGGGCCATGCAGGACGCCTTCGAGCAGGGCGCAGAGGACGTGCTGCTGACCGGCACGGATCTCCCCACGCTGCCGCGCGCGCGTCTCCAGCAAGCGCTCACGCTCATCAAGAAGCACGATGTCGTGCTGGGGCCGACGGCGGACGGTGGGTACTATCTGATCGGCCTGCGCAAGATGGTGCCGGCCTTGTTTGAGGGAATCGCGTGGAGCACAGCGGAAGTGTTCGCGGACACCAAGAAGAAAATTGAAGATGCGGGCCTGTCGCTGGGGCTGCTGCCGGAGTGTCGCGACCTCGACACGCTGGAGGATTTGAAGGCGTTCATCGGGCTGTGCGGGAAGGAGCGGGGGATGACGAAGCGCACCGAAGGCGCCCTCCACCTCATCGCCTCTCGCCTCAAAGACCGCAACATATAACCCTCTCCCCTGGAGGGAGAGGGTCAGGGTGAGGGGGAATTAAGAGCGGGTCCTGTCGGCGACCCACCCTGACGTGCTCGCGCTCCGCGAAGCGAAGCAAGTCGCGCTCCGCTCCGCCAGGGTCCCGCCCGCCGCCACCCGCAAAATCCTGCTCCAAAAACCTGTTTAGAAACTCGATCTCGTAAAGTCGATTTTCATATGCCTTCGGAGTATCCTTCATAGGCTTTCAGAAAGTAATGTCTTCGGATAGGAGGGCATACAAGTGAAGCCGACCTGGTTTATTACCATCATCTTATTCTTGATACCCGCAATTCATGGTTGTGCCAATAAAGAAGAACAGGCTGTTGAGGCGTCTAAAGAAAGAGGTGGCGATGTCGCGTCAGAGGAGATCGCTGCCATTAAAAGGACCGTAACCGATTTTGCCAAGGCTATGACCAACTTTCCTCGGACCAGAGACAAGGGGTCAGTCCTCAAATTTGGGACCAAAGACTATGTTGAAATTACGGATGGTGAAATGGACAACGCTCAGGGGATCGACAAATATCTTTCGGACCTGCTCCAACAGATCAACCTCGGTGACCCGATCGGTATATCGTACGAAGTCGCGAATATAGATGCGCACGTTGCCGGCACGATAGCTTGGGCAACGTATCAGTACTCGTACAAGTTAGGTAGAGGAGGGTTAGCCTTGGATGAAAAGGAGGGCATGTGCACGGCCATATTCAAGAAGGAAGGGAAGGTCTGGCTCTATCAACATGAGCATTGTTCCTCTCTGAGCCCACTACCAAGGTTAAAGAAACAGAAATAGCTCAGACTCCATTTCTGATGGAGCCTAGACATGGCTCGGTTCAATCAGAAGGCGGTCTGGGCGAGGGTGGTGCTGGAAATTCAGTTCGACCTTCCTTATACTGTAGCTGCTCAATAAGGAGGCCCCTGTGCGACGGATGATGGCAGCGGGTCTGGTCCTGTTAGCGATCGGAGTGCTGCGGCTGGAGCTGCTGCCAGCGCAATCCGCGGATACGCCTGAGCCTGGCCAGATCACCTTCGAGCAGTTCCGGATGTTGACCCGCGGCATGACCGAGGGCCAGGTCCTCAGCAAGCTTGGCACCCCCATCACGCACACGACGCTTACCTGTACCGCCGAGACCACTAAAGGACCTGACGGCAGCACGACCACGCTGGTCTGCCCAGTCCTCTGGACCTACACCATGCCCGAGGGTTGGACCGCCGACCTGACCTTCATCGCTGGCCGGCTCACCGAGTTCAATAATTCAAAGCGGCCATAACGGGAAGAAAGATCAGCGGCAGTATCCCTGACAAGTCCCTGAAGAAGGATTGTAATTAGGCGTTATTTTATAGGGCCATGCGGCCTTAGCGGGCGGGAATCGAGGCCCGCAAGTTGAAGGCGCAATCGGCAAACTTCTCAAGAGGAAGCCGGTTGCGCCTTTTTTATTGCGGTGACTTTACAGCTAGTCAAACCAAATCCCGACCCAATCTCTAGAGGCGAAAAAGATGATCGACCCCAATAACATTACTGGCTTCTCGGTGGATCTGAAGATCGACGGGGCGCCATCGTTGTTTGCATCGCTTGCTGCTGATGGTTCAATTAATCGGCTCGGCACTGGTGCGGTGAACAACACCGAGATAGAGTTGTTGAAGGGTATCACTGACCCCAATTTATTTGAGAGCGTCCGTTCCCAAATTACTGATGATCTCCTCCGCTGGGTTGGACGGCGAGCAGACCATAAGCTAAGAGGAAAAGCTTGTGAACTTTTGGTGGCGTTCATGCTTGCGAACGGGGAAGAGCGTTCTATCCAGTTCAAATATGGCTCAGCATCTATTGGTCCTCCAACCGAGGTCTCACGGTTTGTCACAGCCGTTGTAGAGGCAACGAACCCCTGGTACGAAAATTTTAAACCTAGGGCGCCCAAGCAAAAGCACTAACGAAGATTGAAAGTCGATTTTTCCTTCCTTCCGGCGTATCCTTGCGTGGTTTCAAAAAAGTAATTCCTCCGGATAGGCAGATTTGAGGAGACATCCCATGAAACGGACATACGCGTCCCTTTTATTCGCGGTAACGATCCTTGCCTCCTTTTCATCTTCCGCCCACGCTGAGATTCTCGCCATGCTGAATTATGAGACCAAACCTGAGCAGGTAATCCGAAAAGAAGGGCTAGCGGTCATTGATGTGGACCCGAAGTCCCCGACGTTTGGGAAGATGCTCATGGACATCCCTCTGCCGCCCGATCTGGTTGCTCATCATATTTTCTACAATCGGGATCTGACCAAGGCCTATATTACCGCTCTGGGTAAAAGCATCCTCCATGTTCTCGATCTCACACGCTTCCCCTACCGGATGAAGACCATGGAGGTCCGAGACTGCCAGGTTTTAGAGGACATTGTCTTCTCTCAAGACAATCGCACCTGGTACCTCACCTGTATGGGTTCGAGCGTTGTCATCATGGGGGATGCGACGAATGACAAACCGCTCAAGACCATCAGCGCGCCCCCGCCGGGACCTCCTTTTATCAGATACCCGCATGGCATCAGCATCCACAACGGCATCGACCGCGTCATGATCACCAGCACGGTGAGGCCATCGGATTTGGGTGATGCAGGGGAAACGGTGACGGTTCTTGAAGCCAGCACCGGAAAAGTGTTGTCAACCCACAAGGTTTCGAAGAAGCCCTCCCCTTCGAAGGCCGCGCCGGTTGAAGTCATGTTCTCCCATGCAGCAGATCCCCCGGTTGCCCACATCACGGTGATGTTCGAGGGCACGCTGTGGGCTGCCGTCTGGAACCCCAAGTCCAAGGACTTTAGCTTTCACCAGGTAGACGAGTACGGCGCTCGAGGGCACGGCGTTCCCTTAGAGATGCTCTATAACCGCAAAGGGGACCGCCTGTTTGTCACCACCGCCAAGCCGGGCCATGTGAGCGTGTATGATAACAGCGATCCCCAGCACCCCAAGTTCCTCAAGGCGATCCCTGCAGCCCCCGGCGCTCACCATTTGGTCCTCTCCCCCGACGAGCGATATCTCTTCGTCCAAAATAGTTTCCTCAATCTTCCGGAGATGAGCGATGGCTCGATCACCGTGATCGACATGGCCAAAGGTGAGCCGATCGCACGCGTAGACACGTTGAAAAACCAGGGCCTCAATCCCAACTGCATTGTGCTGTTGCCCGAGAGGCCCTAGGCGATACCGGATAAGGTAGATCGGTTAGGAGCCCATGCCATACTTCGGTTCAAACAGGAGGCGATCTGGGCGATGGTGATCCTGGCGAAACTCATTCTTCCGAACAGGCACGTCAACATGGAGAGGTGATCCAATGAATCTACTTGTGTTAGGTGATCAGGAAAGCGGGGCGGTCATCAATTTCGAGAACTTTACCCGATGTTTCCGTGTAGCGGGGAAAAAAGAACTTCATCTCTTCTTTGTGGGATTAGATAAGCCGGTTCAATTGCGTGGGGAGGAGGCGGATACCGTTTGGAGGTACCTTGTAGAGGCATCACGGGAACAGACGTAGGGGGGAACTGGAAGGGGGACAGGCACCATTCGGAAATGGAGCCAGTCCCCTCGTTGATCAGCGGCAGGTGGTGATGACCTGGCCGCCGAGGAGGGTGCTGGTGCAGACGGGCGGGCGGGGGAACTGCGGAGGCGGCTGCCGGTTCTGGTAGTAGTACATCCACTGCTGTTGCAAGTACCGGGCGAACTCTTGCTGCTGTTGGTCGGCCCAGTACCAATACGGCGGCAGTTGCTCGACACCCGGCACCGTGACCGGTGGAAGCGCGGGTGCCTCCGAAGGGACCTGTGGCGCAGCCTGCTGGCCGTGTGTTTCAGACGACCTGGGAGGGGGCATCTGCTGGTCTCTGTAGACATCAAAGACGCCGCACCCCGAAGCCAGCAACCCCAGGCCAAGAACGACGCTGACCACCAAGTCCTTCATAGTCGACCTCCTTGAGAAGTATCCTGCACCTGTCCAGCTAGCTCGTCAAGTGGGTCAGAACTGGACAATCCCTTTTTCTAGGTGTAACGTTCCCCGCCAGCGTTGCCACGTCACTTCAACAATCTCAAGAAATGCTTTTGAGTAGACCAGAGAACTTAACCATCATCACAAGGAGGGTGGAAAATGACAGATAAGAGCTATGGCCAAATTCTGACTGAAGGAATTGTGCGGGCAATCCCGTGGGCGCTCGTGTTTTCACTGACTTTTGTGATCACCATGAAGATTGTCCTGGCGATGGTGGGCCAAGAGGTCAAGAAAGCAATAGACTTCACTGCAAGGACCGCCGTCCACACGTCCATGGACGCAGTCTTAGACTCCGCGGTGTTCCCCAAGGTCAAACAGAACACCAAAGAGGCAATCGAGTACACGGTCCAGACTGTAAACAAAGAGCTGATTGCATCGTATGTCAAGCCAATTAGTGGAAAGAGGTAGCAGGACGTGTACCGATAATCAGTAGCAGGTCGTGAGGACTTGGCCGCCGAAGAGGGTGGCTAAGGCAGCTTCTCCGCGCAGACCGCAATGGTGGACGTGACGGCATCGTCGCGGGAATAGGCATGCAGGTATGGCAACCGAGGCAGCAGGGCCTCGATCTCCTGGCTCTCCCACGCCTGGCAGGACCGGATGCGAAACCCTTTCTGCTGCAATAATTGCAGCCACTCGGACTTGCGCAACCGATTCACGTAGGAGCTGCGGTTCCACTTCATTAAATCCCACAACCATCTCGGATACTTAAGGCACTCGAACAGACGGCTTGGATCACCTGAGCCGTACGACGAATGGTCGCCGAGGTCAATCTTGGCGATGAGCAATCCACCTTTGCGAAGCACCCGGCAGCATTCGACGACGGTGGTCTCCGGGAACCGGAGGTGCTCAAAGGCGGTATGGGACCAGATGAGGTCGAACTGCTCGGACTCAAACGGCAGGGCCTTCCCATCACAGAGTCGGTATGTAATCCCGCTCCGGCGAGCCCGCTCCTCGGAGATATATTCCGCGACATCCACCGCCATGCAGCTCCGGGCGCCTTCCGCCATGGCGTACTCCAGCACCTCCAGCGTCTGTCCCGGTCCGATCTCCAGGATGTCCTTGCCTTTGATTGGAGAGAAGCGGCAGTAGTCCTCGAAGACCTTGTATGCCTGGACCTGATCGGCGTTGAGGCCGGTGGAATGATAGCGCCGAGCGAGCCTCGCCACCCAACCGAACCCCATCAGCCAGTTCTGGATAATCTCTTTCGGTATCACCATTGGCCAAGATTCCCAGGGAGTGTCCGGTGCGGTGGTCGAATGGAAACCGAACCCTTGGCTCCACGCGGGGTGGCAGCGCTCAGGGGGACGTGTAGAATTTCTTGATGCTCTCCACCACGTAAGCCTGCTGGTCTTCGGTGAGCTCGGCGTAGATGGGCAGCGCCAGCGTCTCCTCGGCCGCGCGCTCGGCGTGCGGGAACGAGCCAGGCCTATAGCCGAGGTCCTTGTAGCAGACCTGGAGATGCAGGGGCAACGGGTAGTAGATCTCGGTGCCGACTCCCTGCTCCTGCAGGAAGGTCCGTAACTGATCCCGCCGCTGGACCCGGATGACGTACTGGTTGTAGACGTGGCGGTTCTCGGCAGTGACCGTGGGCAGGGTTACGCGATCCAACAGATTCGCTTGTTTGAATAAGGCCTCATAGCGCGCGGCGTTTCGCTGCCGGCCCTTGGTCCACTCTTCCAGGTATTTCAGCTTGACGCGCAGCACCGCCGCCTGGAGCGCGTCCAGCCGGCTGTTGATCCCGATCGCCTCGTGGACGTACTTCACGCGGCTGCCGTGGACTCGCAGCATGCGCACGCGGTCGGCGATCGCCTGATCGTTGGTGGTGACCATGCCGCCATCCCCGAACCCACCCAGGTTCTTGGAGGGAAAGAAGCTGAAGCACCCCGCCTGCCCGAGCGAGCCGGCCGTGCGGTTCCGCCACGCCGCCCCGATCGCCTGCGCAGCGTCCTCGATCACCGGAACTTTCTTCCGAGCGGCGATCTGCAGAATCGGCTCCATCTCCGCGCACTGACCGAACAGGTGGACGGGCAGGATGGCCTTGGTCCTCGCCGCGACGGCCCGTTCGAGCCGCGCGGGATCCATGTTGTAAGTGTCCGGCTTGATGTCCACGAAGACCGGTTTCGCGCCCAGGCGCGAGATGGAGCCAGCTGTCGCAAAGAACGTGTACGGCACCGTGACCACTTCATCTCCCGCTCCCACGCCGCAGGCCATGAGAGCCAATAAGATCGCGTCGGTACCGGAAGCCACGCCAACGGCCTGGCTCACTCCGATGTACTTCTGAATGTCCTTCTCGAGATCGGCCACGCGCGCCCCGAGGATGAATGCCTGCTCGTCGCAGACTGCTTCGAGGGCCGCCATGACCGCGGCGCGAGTTTGACGGTGCTGGGCTTTCAGGTCGAGTAAGGGGACTTGCATGGCTTTCTATACTCCCGCTTTCCAAGGAGGCTTGCAAGGAGCCTGTCATATTCACATTCCTGCCGCCGCACCATCTCGTGGATGTCGAATTCCAACGGAAGCGCCTGACCATTGCGACCCATGCGGTTGGCTTCTTCAGGATGCGCAAGGACATGCAGCACACGCTCTGCTAAAGCCCGGACGTCACCCGGTTCTGTGAGGAACCCGGTCAAGCCGTCACGGACGACTTCGCCGGCACCGTCCACCCGCGTGCCCACGACAGGCACACCGCTGGCCAGCGCTTCCAGGTAGACCCGTGGCAGTCCCTCCCACAAGGAGGTTAGCACGAACACGTCAAGGCACCGCATGATCTCGGGAACATCACGCCGCCAGCCGGTTAGACGGGTGCGGGAGGAGAGCCCCAACCGAGCAAGTGCAACCTCGACTACTCCGCGTAGCTCCCCATCTCCGACTAGCAGGAACTGCGCATCGGGCCTCGCGCGATGTACCAACTCGGCCATACGGACGAAATCCAACGGGGCCTTCTGCGGCTTGAACGGTGCAATCATTCCCACCACCGGCCCGGCCGGCCCAAGACCCAGCTCCTGCTTCTTTGCTTTGACATCCACCCGGGCCTGCCGAAACGCCGCCAGATCCACGCCGCTGCGAATGACCGCACAGCGGTCAGCCGGAAAGAGTCGAAGGTGGACGCCTTGCCAACGACTCGCCTCCGAGACAGCAAAAAATCGGGTCGTAACGCGAGCAACGATCCGCTCCATCGCCAGCAGTGCGTGTCTGATCAGTGGGTGCTGGTGCGGTGTCAGCCCGAATCCATGGATGGTGTGAATGATGATCGGAACCCCGGCAAACCAAGCGGCGAGACGTCCAAGGACGCCAGCCTTAGAGCTGTGGGTATGGACGATCTCGGGCTTCAGGGTCCGGAGGAGCAAAGTCAAGGACACAAGCGCGCGCAGATCGCGCCACGGACGAAGTGGGCGGACCATCGTCAGGACTTGGTGGAAATCCACCCCGGGAAGTGCCTCGGCTTCCCGATCCAACATGCCGGGCTCTCCGGTGATGAGCACCGCGCGAAACCGGGACGGATCCAGATGCGACAGCGTGAACAAGGTGTTCTGCTGCGCGCCGCCCAATTCGAGCTTGGTGATGATGTGACAGACTGTCTGCACAGCACCGTTCATCTTAAACTGTACCCCTTACCTTACGACGGCTGGACGCTCGCGAGCGACAACTTGGTACCATAGCTTCACCAGCAAGAAAGTCCATAGTTGCCGGCTCCGATCCTGTTCTTTCCGAAGGTGCTGGTGCAAGAACTCAGTGATGGTCCGTTCATTGAACAACCCGGGTGGGCCCTCCAACGACAAGAGATCTGTCACAAACTCGCGAAGCGGACCACGGAACCAGGACGCGAGCGGCATTTCAAACCCCATTTTCCGGCGTTGGAGAATGGCGGGAGGCACCAGATCGGCGACCGCCGCTTTCAGGACCGCCTTCCGTACGCCGTTCCTGATCTTCAAGGTCGCCGGAATGCTCGACACGAGTTCGACGAGCGGATGATCTAAGTATGGCACGCGCGCTTCCAACGAGGCTGCCATCGTCATCCGGTCCACCTTCATCAGGAGATCGTCCGGCAGCCACGTAGCCAGGTCCGCCCTCAGCATGCCCTCCAGGGCCGCCTCCGGTTCCCCACAGTCCTGAAAGTACGTCTGGAAGAGCCGCTCGATCTCCTGCTCCTGGCCGGCTGCCTCCATGGGATCAGCCGAAACCTGCATCAGTTCCTCATGTGTGAAGGCGCCAATCCAGCTAATATGTCGCTTGGACGGTGACCTCTGCGCGAGCGCGCCGACTCCTTGCACCACCCGTCTGTTCACCGAACTCTTTCGCAGCCATTGTGGGAGCGCATTCCTGAGGCTGGAGGGCATAAGGTGGTACCAGGCCACCAGCCGGTCCAGTGCGTATCGCTGGTAACCACCGAACAGTTCGTCAGCCCCCTCACCTGTCAACACAACTTTGACCCTTCGCGCGGCCAATCGGGACAACAGATAGGTGGGAACGATGGCCGGATCGGTCAATGGCTCGTCCAGATGGCAGACGATCTGGTGCAATGAACCCGCTATGTCTTTCGGACCGATGACCAATTCATGGTGAGTGGTCCCGAACCGAGTCGCAACCTGCTTGGCATAGGACAATTCCGTATATTCGGACGGCCCATCGAACCCGACCGAAAAGGTGTTGAAGTCGCTTGCGCCTGCCCGATTCATTAAGGCGACGAGGGCGGCAGAGTCTACCCCCCCGCTCAGGAAGGCACCGATCGGCACATCGCTAACGAGGTGACAAGCCACCGCCTGTTGCAGACCCTCAATGACGGCCCGCTGAATGTCCGCGTCGGTCCGACTCCCCTCGCTCCAGCAAATAGCTGGCGGGTGCCAATACTTATGCGTCTCGATCCCGCGGTCGCTCACCAGGAGCACCGTCCCTGGCATGAGCTTCTGGACACCTGCAATGGCCGTGTCGGGCCCCGGAACGTACTGAAGAACCAGCAGTCTGAACAGCGCCGACCGATTGACCTCAGGCCCCTGGTCAAAGGCTCGCAGCAGCCCTCGCAGTTCAGACGCAAAAACGATCCGCTCTCGATCATAACGAAAGAACAGGGGCTTGATCCCGAGACGGTCACGGGCCAAGACAAGAACTCGCTTCCGCGCGTCCCAGAGCGCGAACGCGAACATCCCCCGGAGTCTCGAGATGCACTCCCAACCGTGTTCTTCGTACAGATGCACGAGCACTTCGGTATCGGACATGGTCCGAAACCGATGCCCTTTCGAAATCAGTTCGCCCCGCAGTTCCCGGTAGTTATAGATCTCGCCGTTGCACACCACGACAACCGACTCATCTTCGTTCAATATCGGTTGCCGGCCGCCCGCGACATCGATGATGCTGAGTCTTCGCATCCCGATGCCCACGGAGACTTGAGGGCTCTGGCTCAGCCAGACTCCGTCGTCATCCGGCCCGCGGTGGACCAATGCCTCTCCCATCGCCGCCAGCAGCGCGGGCAGGCTCCGCTCATCAAGACGAGACCCGCCGCTTCCACCGAACCCGGCGATGCCGTAAATACCGCACACTTCAGTGCGCCCCCAACTTTTCGGCCAGCTGCTTGCCCTGCGCCATGGCGTCTTCCATGGACGTGTGCTCCCAGCGCCCGTACCGGCCGATCGAATGAATGCCGCGCCGTGCCAGCTCCTCCAGGATTGCGGGCAAGGCGCGGGCCCGGTGCTTGTCGAACAGCACGTAGGCGTACCGGATGTCCTTCACGTCGGCGACCACCAGCTCATCGTCCGGCCGGAAAATGCCGGCGCGTTCCAGCCCGTCGCGGATCTGCTGAATCAACATCGTATCCGGCACGGTGCGCGTGGGCTGGTGCGACACTTCCACGTAGAGCGAGCTGCACCCACGCGGCCCCAGCGAGGGCGAAAAGTTCGTGGGAAAGCCGACGCGGTAGAAGGGGAACTCCGGCTCGGGGAAATAGATCCAGTGGTTGTCGGAGATCTTTTCCCGTGCCACGCCGAGGTTGACGTTGTAGACAGACACACAGCGGAGCCCATCCGCCGCCGCGCGGATCGCCTTCGGCAGGTCCGTGCACCGGCGGACCAGCTCGGGCACCGGGATCGTGGAGACCAGCGTGTCGTACTCTTCGACGCGGCTGTCGGAGAAGGTCGCTCGTCTTCGCGTTGTCTCCACCTCGATCAACTCGCAGCTGTAAACGATGTCCCGCACGCCGGGCAGGAACGCGCGGGGCAGCATGCCGATCCCGCCCTGCGCCGGATAGAGGAAGGTCGGGTTGTAGCCAAAGGCCTTGTCCTTGATCCCCAACGCGCCGTTGATCACGTCCTTGAGGTCCGGCTTGGGCACCAGCCAGGACACCCAATCCGACGTCAGCTCGTCCAGCGAGACCTGCCAGAGCTTCTCGTTGAACGGCACCATGAAGTGCTTGGCGATGCCCGCGCCCATGTTGTCCAGGATCCAGGCCTTGAAGGAGCGATCCTCCGGCCGGGTCGCCGCCGGTTTCGCGAGCGTGGCGATGAAGCCCAACAGGCACTCGCGGACGACTTCCGGCGGGAGCCCGTAGGTGTTGACCTGGAATGGGTACTCCGTGTAGGTCCGGTGCGAGTAGATGAAGGAGCGGCGGACATGCTGCTCCAGCCGGCCGGCCAGCAGCCCCTCCACGAGGGCCTTGATCGCGGCCTGGCGGAAGTGGAGGAGATGGCCCGTCATGTCGAAGGTGAAACCGTCCTTCTGATAGGACCGGCAGAGGCCACCCGCTTCCT
>VBOF01000016.1 GCA_005877855.1 Nitrospirota bacterium
TTAACCGTTCTACGTTAATCGTTAAACGTAAAGTCCTTACTTTTTTGCCGATTAACGATTAACGTTTAACGAATAACGACGTATGGAATACCAGGTCTCAGCCCGCAAGCACCGTCCGATGACCTTCGCCGAGGTCACCGGGCAGACGCACGTCGTCCGGACCCTCACGAATGCCCTCGCCTCGGGGCGCACCGCCCACGCCTACCTGTTCTCCGGCATGCGCGGCGTCGGCAAGACCACCATGGCCCGCATCCTGGCGAAGGCCCTCAACTGCGAGAAGGGACCGACTTCCACGCCCTGTCTCGCCTGCGTAAGCTGCCGGGAAATCGGCGCCGGGATGTCGTTCGACGTGATGGAGATCGACGGCGCGTCCAGCAACAGCGTGGACGACGTCCGCGAGATGCGCGAGACCGTCAAGACCGCGCCGGCGCACGGCCGGTACCGCGTGTACATCATCGATGAGGTCCACATGCTGTCGACGGCGGCGTTCAACGCCCTGCTCAAAACGCTGGAGGAGCCGCCCGCCCACGTGGTCTTCGTCTTCGCGACGACGGAAGCGCACAAGGTTCCCCCGACGATCCTCTCCCGCTGCCAGCACTTCACGTTCCGGCGGATTCCGCGACGCGAGGTGGTAGACACCCTCAAGCGCGTGACGGCCGCGGAAGGGATCACGATCGACGACCGCAGCTTGAGCGCCCTGGCCCGCGCCTCCGACGGCAGCCTGCGGGATGCCCTGAGCCTCTTGGATCAGGCCGTGGCGTTCGGCGGCAAGCGCGTCGAGGCCGAGCAGCTCATGATCTTACTGGGCGCGGTCCCGCACGAGCTGCTCCGCGGCGCGCTCGAGGCGATCCTGGCACGCGACGCTGCGGGCGCGCTGAAGGCGCTGGCCGCCGTGCAGGATCATGGATGCGACGTCCGTCAGTTCTGCGGCGAACTCATGGAGCACGTCCGAAATCTATTGGTGGCCAGGATCGTGCCTGACGCCGGCGATCTCATCGAGCTGGGGCCCGATGAGCAGGCCGAAATCAAGGCCGACGCCGCGCGGCTGACTGTGGACTACATCCAGGAGCTGTTCCGGGTCTTCCTGCAGGCCGAGGACGGCATCCGCGCCAGCCAGTATCCGTGGTTCGTGGTCGAGATGGCCGCTGTGCGCGCGTGCCGGGTCGTGCAGGCGCAGGCCGCGCACTCGCCCGGGCGGCCCGAGACGAGAGTCCCATCCATTCCGCCCAAAGTCGCTCCGCAGGCCGCACCGCCGTCCAGGGCGAGCGAGTCAGGACCCACCTCGGCGCCCCGTACCGAACAACCGCAGCCCGTCCGCGAGGCGACGCCGTCACCGTCCGTGCGGCAGGAGCCGGTGAGTCTGGATTGGGAAGCGGTGGTCGCACGGGTTCTTGCCGAGCGGCCCAACATCGGCGCGTTCCTCGAAGATTCTGGACTGGTGGGTACGGCGGGCGATCTGGTGACGGTCGGCTTTCCCGCGTCGGCCGGGACCGCTATGAGGATGATGCAGCAGGAAAGCTACCAACAGGCGGTCGCGGACGCATGCTCGGCGCTGGCCGGCCGGCCCCTGCGCGTGCGCGTCGTGTCGCTGGATGGCGGAACGGGCGCGCCGACGGCCGCGCAGCTTCGGCGGGAACGCGAAGCGACGAGGGAGCGCCATCTTCGCGATGAAGCCCTCACCAACCCGCTCGTTCAGGAGGCCCTCTCGGTCTTCGGGGGCGAGGTCAAGGAGGTTCGGCACAGCCGCGCCCCGCTGGAGCCTGAAGGCGAAACCGGGGGCTGATTGCAGGACACGGAAAGGGGAGCGGATGTCTGACAAAGGCATGTTCGGCAATCTCGGCAATCTGATGAAGCAGGCGCAGGCGATGCAGGAGCGCCTCGCCAAGGTCCAGGCGGAAGTCGCGACGAAGACCGTCCAGGCATCGGCGGGCGGCGGCATGGTGACGGTGGTCACAAACGGCGCGATGGAAATTGTCTCGGTCAAGATCGATCCGGAAGTCCTCAAGGCCAGCGACGGCGAGATGCTGCAAGACCTGGTGGTGGCCGCTACCAATGAAGCGCTCCGCAAGGCGCGCGAGATGGTGGCGGAGGAAATGAAGGGGATCACCGGGGGGCTGCCAATTCCCGGGCTCTTCTAACGTCCTCTCGCGATGGACCGGAAAGGCATTCTCGAAGATCTTGTGCGGGAGCTCACCAGCTTGCCCGGGATCGGCCGGAAGACCGCCCAGCGCCTGGCCTTTCACATCCTCAAGCAGCCGCCTGAGGACGCGGAACGGCTGGCCCGAGCCGTCCTGGCCGTCAAGGAGCGGTTGGGGCTCTGCCGCCAATGCCGCAACCTCGCCGAGGGGGAGCTCTGCGACATCTGTCGCGACCCGGCGCGAGATGCGACCCGCGTAGTGGTCGTCGAGGACGTCACCACCCTGTACGCCTTCGAACGGACCGGCGGGTACAAAGGGCTCTACCACGTGCTGGCCGGGGCGCTCTCTCCGTTGGACGGCGTGGGCCCCGCCGACATCAAAGCGCAGGACCTCGTGGACCGGCTGGCACAGGGCAAGGTCGAAGAAGTCATCATTGCCACATCCCCGACCATCGAAGGCGAGGCGACGGCTATCTATCTGTCGCGGCTGATCAGGCCGATGGGCATCCGGATCAGTCGCATCGCCTGCGGCGTGCCGGTAGGGATGGACCTCGAGTATGCCGACGAGGTGACCCTGTTGAAGTCGCTGGACGGCCGTCGGGACATCTAGCCCGGATCACCCATGGATACCTACTGCGTCGGCCGATCCTCTTGCCCGGCGCGGCTTTTCTCGTTCACCCTCCTCGACGTACCGCTGCGGGTACGCCTGCGTCGTTCTCACTTGCGAGAAGCCACGGCGGGCTTCGGTCTCGACCGCCTCGCTACGGCATCCATGAGTAATCTGGGCTAGCCTCACTTCACCGCTTTCTTCAGCGCCTCGATCCGCTTCTCGGCCTTCTCGATGCGTTCTTTTTCCCCGGAAGTGTTTTCCACGTACGCCAGATAGTTCTCGTAGGCCGTGAGCGCGCGGCGCGGCTGCGTGTCCTCGATGGCCTCCGCCAGGTTGAAATGGGCGTCCGCGTAGTTCGGGCGCAGCCCGATGGCGGTGTGAAAGGCCTCCGCCGCCCGCGTCTTGTCGCCCATGAGCGAGTAGACCTTGCCCAGATGGTTGACCACCTCCGGAATCGACGGCCGGATCTTCAACGACGTCTCGATGGCGGCGGCGGCCTGTGACAGCGCTCCCTTGTCACGGTATGCCAAACCCAGGCGGTGATGGGCCTCGGCCTGATAGAGAGGCTCGCTCAAGCCGATCTCGATCGCGCGTTGGTATGCCTCGACAGCCGCGTCGTTCTCCTTCTGGCCGCACAGGCCGAAGTGGGCGACCTCGCCCTTCGCGAAGTGCTGCCTGGCGATGTAGTCCCGGCTCTCGCTGTCGCCCGGGCCGTAGGTGGCCCGCGTCTGCGTTCCGGGGGGCAGGTGCACCTTCGATAGGAATTCCGGCTTGTACGGTGAGAGCAGTGGGAGGTACGGTGTGAGCACGCTGGAGTCGAGATAGAGGATCTGTCGCTCGTCCTTCGGAATGGTGATGGCCCGTGCGCTCACGCGCTGGCCCTGGTCACCGTACAGGCGGCCGGAGCGAGGGCCGCCGGCACGCCTGGAGACCTCGGTGGGGAGGAGAAAGTCGGTCGGGATCTGCTTGGCAAGCCAGGCCGTGTAGTCGCGCTGGGCCGCGAGGTCGAGTCCTTCGTAGAGAATCCCGATGTAGCCGATCAGGAGGCCGCGGTCGTCGAAGAACAGGTGGTACTCGCTTTCGCGGCCCGCGGTGGGGCGGTAGACTGTGATCTCCTCGCCCGCGCCCCACGGAACCCGTTCGGTCCGGCGACCGGCTTCGTGCATCAGAGCGGTCTCGCGGAGGTCGCAGAGATTCCACGGGGGCACCGGAAGGAGGCGGGGGTTGGTGGGAGCCTGCTCCGGGACAGCCGGCGGCCCCCCTCCGCAGGCGGCCAGAAAAAAAAGGCTTCCCGCACTCAGCAGGGCCAGTACAGCCTGGTGCGTGCGGGAAGCCAGAGAACGCGGAAACGACCGCGGTCGGCTCAGGTCAATACGACCATGACGACCGGAAGGATGGCCAGCTGTAGCGGTACCGTCTGAAGTCCCTCCGGTACAATTCATCCTGGTTGGTGTACCCGAAAAACTCCGGGTTCATCGCAAACGTATTATACAGGGTTTGGTTCAGGACCATATCGAGCGCGACCCCGACAGGATTGGCGAGGAATGCAAGTATCCGCATCGGGTGCCCGCCGTCCCAGTCTCTTGTGATCAATCCTTCGTCCAGCCCTACCGATAGGTCGATGGGGCGGGGCGAGGGATAGACATCAATGGCGGCGCAGGCAGACAGGCCCAATGCGATGACGACGAGAACAGCCATCGAAGTGCGTGCGAGAAACATGTCCAGCCTCCCTTCCAAGAAACGGCTATCACTGGCAAGCAGTGTAGCAAAAGGCACCCTTACTGTCCAGGAAAAATTGGGGCTGGAAGCAGCCGAAGTCAATGTAGGTATTGGATAACCCGCGAAGCACTGGATCCACCAAATTTATCACTAGTGGCATACCATTTCCGCCCCTGAGTGCTGGAAAGGGGCGCTACGAACGAAGTTCGGTATGGTGGGCGATACAGGTTTTGAACCTGTGGCCTCTTGCGTGTGAAGCAAGCGCTCTCCCACTGAGCTAATCGCCCACTCCGACGCCGCAGCAGGGGGTGTAAAGTAGCATGACGGCCCCGCGCAGTCAATCGCTGACGGCTCTAGAGGACCTGCAACACGCAACACTTCAGGTACTCGCTTTCGGGCAGCCCGAGCAGGACGGGGTGGTCGCGGCCCTGTTGCCCCCGCGCTACCAGCCTGACCGTCCGGCGGACATCCCGGGCGGCGTCCCAGAGCATGCGGAGAAACTGCTCGGCGGAAAGGTGATAGGAGCAGGAGCAGGTGACCAGAAACGCGCCGGGGCGGAGAAGCCGCATCGCCCGGAGGTTGATCTCCTTGTAGCCGGCCAGGGCTTCCGGTATCCGGTTGTGCGCCTTGACGAACGCCGGAGGATCGAGGATGACCAGGTCGAAGGCTTCGCGCCGGCGGTCGTGCTCTCTCAGCTCGTCGAAGACGTTGCCGACGCGGAAGGCGCAGCGATCCGTCAGGCCGTTCCGTTCGGCCAGGGCGGTCGCCTGCTTGATCGCGGCCGGCGACTGATCGATCCCGGTGACGCGCGTGGCCCCGGACCGGGCGGCAAGGAGGCCCCACAGCCCCACGTAGCAGAAGCAGTCCAACACTTCGGCCCCGCCGGCCATCCGTTCGATCAGGGGGTAGTTGTCGATCTGATCGAGGAAGAGGCCCGTTTTCTGCCCCTCCAGGAGATCAACCGCTACGTCCAGACCGTGGATCGTGACGGTGGGCTCGGGCGGGATCTGCCCTCGGAGGACGGCCCGTTCCCTGGGGAGGCCTTCCCGCTCGCGCATCGGCGAATCGTTGCGGGCCACGATCGTCCGTGGCCGTAGGACCTCTTCGACGGCTGTGAGGATCAACTCGCGGCGGCGGTCCATACCGGCGGTCAGGAGCTGGATCGCCACCGCGTCGTCGTAGCGGTCCACGACCAGCCCGGGCAGGCCGTCGGCTTCTCCGTGGACGACCCGGTAGGCGACCCTGTCCCCCATGAACCTTTCCCGCAAGGCCATGGCCTGACGGATGCGGGCGAGAAAAAACTCCTGATCGACGGGCACGCGGCCTCGCGCCAGCACGCGGACGGCGAGGGTCGTGCGCGGGTTGAGATAGCCGCGGCCCAGGAAGTGGCCTTGGCTGTCGTGGAGGTCAACAAGGTCGCCGGGAGCCGCATCCGGGGGCCAGCCCTCCAGCTCGTTCTGGTAGATCCAGGGATGCCCGGCCAGCAGCCGGTCCTGCTCTCCTGGTCTCAGCCGGATCGTGTGGACCCGCTCCATTCTCAGCTAGAGTTCGAAATCCAGAATGCTCTTGAAGACGAGGTCATCGCTCCGATCGGTCCAGCCGAATTGCAAGCCCATATCCCAGCCCACGCTGCCGAATTTGAACTTGATGGCCGGCCCGAGGGAATGCTGTTGGTTGTTCGCTGTCGGAAAGCTTCCGAGCGGCCCGAAGGTGCCGAACGCCTCGAGGCCCAGCCGGACCGATGGATTGGCAGACCAGTAGAGCCCGTGCTCATAGCCGAACCGTACGCGCGAGGCGTCGTTGAACTCCCGCTCCCAAACAGGATTCAGCCGGATCATGAAGTCCTCGATGCGGCTCTCCAGCAGGAGTTTCCATTCGACCTCGTCCCGATGCTCGTACTGCCGCCGCGGGAGTGTGTACTCGAGGTACAGGGCGGCCGCGGGCCAAAAGTCCCGCTGGTCAAAGAACCGGTAAATGGTTTCGAACCGGTACTGGACGAACGTGAACTGCTCGCTGCCGCCTTGTGTGGGCTGCTCGAAGTCCAGGTACGCTTCCAGGCTCCAGCGATCCGTGAGTCCGTAAGCCAGCTCTCCGGTGTGGCGGAGGAGGCGCTTGCGAGGGAACGGGCCGGACGTGGTCAGCGGCGTATCCAGAAACGCGTCGAACCAGTAAGCCACCTCGGCTTCCCCCTTGTCGAGGGCGTAGGGAGAATACACTTTGAGGTGCCGCGCCTCGGCTGTCGTAGCCCCCAGGGTCAATTCCAGCAGGCAGAGCAGGAATGCTGCTGAGGCGATGCGGGCCATTGGTCCAACACCCGACGCGAGAGTCACTGTTATTCGTCCGGCCGCTCGGACGCCATGAGCCGCTTTTTCAGGACCCACATCTCGTACAGCGGCACGCCCGCCATCACCAGGAACGCGCCGACCATCAGCACGTCGCCCAGCAGCATGGACAGCGCGAAGTGGGGACTCACGTAAAGGATGAGCCACGGCGAGGCGAGATCCAAGGCGACGCCCGCGAAGGCCAGCACGGTCATGATGACTTTCAATTCCTGGCTGGCCAGTGTGAGGTAGAAGACATGGCAGAGGATCAGAAAGACGACCGGCAGCGTGAAGAAATGGAAGTGGGTCGTCTCGGCCAGCTCCTGGAAGGACTTGGGCTGCCCGAAGGTCTGATCCGAGCCGAGGTAATGCTGCGCGATGCCTGAGTACGAGAGGCCGGTCATGCTGTGCGCCCAGTAGATGGTGAACAAAAACCCGGCGAAGATCGTCAGGATGAAGAGCGTGTAGAGCAGGCGGATGTTGCGGTCCGTGTCGAGGAGGCGAAACCGGGTGTTGAAGTGGCGCACGGCGGTTCAGCGGGGCGTGAGGTAGAACTCGTCGATCAGGACGAGGGCGCGCTTCACACCGGCGCTGACCGACCGGACCGACATCGTGGCGCCCGTGATGTTGATGATGTCCTTGTTGATGCGGATCGGATCCAGCACGGTCTTGCCCTCGTACTGCGAATTGAACCGCTTCATCCGCACCTCGCTCCCCTTGCTCTCCCGGTACACCAGGATCTCGATGTCGGAGACCTTGCCGTCCGGCGTCACGCCGACGAGGTAGGTGATGGGCCGGTGCTTGCCGATGGTCTCCTGAATGACGGCGTAGCCGTCAACCTTGCCGTTGGTTTCCGCCTTGAAGGCACGGAAGCTCTCTTCGGGGAACTTCCAGCCGATCCGCTCCTGGATCCGCGCTTTCTGCTCGGGCGTGAGCCGGAGCTCCTCGGCCTTGATAGTCTGGGATTTGGGGAACAGGAGCTTCAAGGCCTGCTCCTCGGTCAGGTACACCTCGACCTTGCCGAGCTCCTCCTCGGTGAGGTAGCGCTTCAGGTCGGGATCCCAGATGCGGTTGCTGGGCTCGGCGGCGTCGGCGATCGGAGCGAAGGCAATCCAGAGGGGCAAGGCGGCGGTCACCACGAGCCTCAACATCCCTTTTCCTTGAGGCGCCGGGCGATCTCGGCGGCCACCGCCTCTTCATCCCTCGGGTTGCCGGGCACGGCGCGCCACTGATTCATCTTCACGCCCATTGGAGACCAGGCCTCGCGGAGCTGCAGCACCGTGGCCGCGGCCCCGGTCCCATCCCGTTTCACGGCCACCACATATCGCGCCCGTTCTTTGTTGACATCGCGTTGCATGAGACCCGCCTGCGTCGAAGCCTCCACTTCCACCCAGTTCGTTTCAAGCACGCCGGCGGCCTTGTCGGCTGTCTGGAGGCGGACACCTTAGAGCGCGGCGATGGAGGTGTCCCACACCTGCTCGAAGGGGCACGGCGATCTTGCAGTCGGCTTCCCCTCCAGCGTTACGCAGCCGGACAGCAGCAGACACGTGAACACGGCAAGCGATCTATGGGTCGTCACGACAATCTCGCAAAAGGCGCGGCATCTTAGCATGGTTTAGAAATAGGTCGCCACTGAAAGGACCAGGCCATCATTTCTGATGCGGTTGTTCTTCCCATCCTCGAAATTGAATTGGTAATCCGCCTTGAAGACCGTGTCCTCAATCGGACGGAAATTCAGCCCCAACGTCAGCCGCTGACGGGCCGTATCCGCCAATTCGCTGTTGGTGTTGATGTTGTCCCATCGGACGACGCCCGTGAACGTGGACGCCTCCGTGAAATAGGAGGGGGCCCAGCGTCGCAGGAATTGCGGCAGGAAGTGGTAGTTGCCTTGCACGTAGTAACCGTCCATGCGGCGTGGCAAAGGCCGGCCATTAGCGTCAAATGCAAATGTTCCGTCCAGGTTTCGATTGTTGTCGCGGGCATAGACCCAGGCGGCTTCGCCGATCAGCTCGAAGGGTCCGCGCTGGAAGGTCCAGTCCGCGGCCCAGATGCTCAGGGGCCGCTTGCTCGCCGGATCGTACGAGCCGAAATATCCCGAGCCGCCGAACTCGACGCCCAGGACCGGACTGAAGGCCACCCGGCCGACCACCGCTTTGCCGTTGTTGTTGTCCAGCCCATCGTCCACCGTCGATACGCGCTGGCGCGCGTCCCTGAGGCCTGCGTCGGCTGTGATGACCGGCGTCCCATCGGTGCGGTAGCCGTTAAAGCCTTGCGTCACGTACAGTTCGTAGTCGAGCTTCGATAACCGAGTGGGATAGAAGGTGCCATAGAACCCGGCGCCGGCTTCTGACAGGGTGGAGGGGATGATGGCGGTGTCGACCAGCGGGCGGTCCGAGAGATCGTTGAGCGGGGAGTCATGCAGGAGGTTGAACTTGCCGACCGGCAACAGGATGATGCCCGTCCGGAAATTGATCGGCTCCCGAAGCAAGTAGTCGATCGTCGCAAATTCGAGGCTGACCTCGATCCCGCCGGAGTCCGCCTGGGCGGACTTCGACCGGATCCCGTGCTCGATCTCGAGTTCCGACGCCACCTTCAGACGGTCAGTGATGTCCGAATAGAAGAAGGGCACAAACCGCTGCTGGTCGAAAGAACTGCTGCCTCGCCCGGTGCTGGGTTGCCCTGGGCCTGTCCCATTGCTGCTGTTGAACAGCCGGTACTGCAGGTCCATGTACCCGCCGACCGTGGCCTTGGGCGAGGACACGAACGGCTTGGCGTAGATGGATCTACCACCGCCGGCTCCTGAGAAAGTATAAGCACTAGGCTTCTCGCCTTCCTTCGTCTCCTTGCCCTTCTCTTTGCCTTCCTCCTTCGCTTCCTTGGCCTCGTGCTTGATCAACTCCTCCACCAGCTTTTCCAACCGCCTGATCCGCTCCTCGAGCGCCTTCTCGGTCTTCTCGTCGGCTGCGGCTTCAAATGGAACGCCCCCCAGCAGGCAGGCTGACAGGGCCCCGATGATGGCTAAACGTCGCATGGTGTCCCTCCTTGATGAAAATGTAATTGCGACTCGTTCTCAATTTACATCTCAAAAAAAATGCTATCTCTTCGCGAACGTCACGATGTGGGTCGCCACGATCTTGAGGTCGACCAAGGTGCCGACGGGGTAGACCGTCGTGGAAGATTCGCTGCTGTGCAGATGCTGCCCGGATGGCAGGAGCATGGTGTAGAGGTTCTCGGAGCCCCGGAACTGGCGTCCCACGATGCGCGCTCCGCCTGGTGAGGCGGGCACGATGTGCACGTCGTCGGGCCGGATCATGATCTCGACGGCCACCCCGGCTGGATGTCCCCCGACGTTCTCGAAGATGCCCACCTCGGTGTGGAGCTTGCCGTTGTCCACGCGGCCCAGGAGAAAATCGGCCTGGCCGACGAAGTTGGCGACGAAGGGCGTCGCGGGCGTGTGGTAGATGGCTTCCGGCGTGTCCACTTGCTCCAGCCGGCCATGGTTGAGCACGGCGACCCGGTCTGCCATGGCGAAGGCTTCATCGTGGTCGTGCGTGACCAGCACGGACGTCGTGCAGGTGAGCCGGAGGATGTCCTCCACCTCCTCCCGCATCTGGCCTCGCATGTCGGGGTCCAGGTTGCTGAACGGCTCGTCCAGGAGCAGGACGATGGGCTTGGGGGCGAGCGCGCGGGCGAGGGCCACCCGTTGCTGCTGGCCGCCGGAGAGTTCGTGGGGATAGCGGTCCTCGAAGCCGGAGAGCCCCACGAGGTCCAGCGTCTGGGCGACTGTGCGCGCTGCGGCCGCCTTCTCCAGGCGCTGAAGCCCGAAGGCGACGTTCTCCGCCACGGTGAGGTGCGGGAACAACGCGTAGTCCTGAAAGACCATGCCCACGCCGCGCTCCTCCGGCACTACCCAATGGGCGGCGTCGCAGACCGGCCGGCCGGCGATCGTGATCGCGCCGGTCTGGGGCCGCTCGAATCCGGCGATGGCCCGGAGCACCGTGGTCTTGCCGCAGCCGCTGGGGCCCAGGATGGACAGGGTGGCGCCTTCTTCCACGGCGAGCGTGAGATCGGACAGGGCCGGCGCGGCGGCATGGGGATAGGTGAGCGAGACCTGGGACAGCTCAATCAGCGTCATACGAGTTTCTTCTCCCGCAGCCGCGCGACCACCATCCACGGCAGCGCCGTGAACGCGATGAGCAGCAGGGCCATGACCGCCGCCCGCGCGTACTCTGCCTCCACGGTGTGGATGTAGACCCGCACCGGCAGCGTGTCGAACCCGGCCGGCCGCAGCAGCAGCGTGGCGTCGAGCTCCTTCATGGCGGAGATGAACACGAGCGCCCAGACCGCGAACAGTGTGGGGCGGACCAGGGGGGCGAGGACGCGACGCAGCACGCGCCACGGGGAGGCGGCGAGCGAGCGAGCGGCCTCTTCCAGGTGCGGGTTGATGCCGGTGAGCGCCGCGTCCACGCCTTGGACCGACTGGGTCAGAAAACGGATCAGATAGGCCACGACGAGAACCCCGACCGTGCCGTAGAGCCACGGGATGTAGGTGTTGTACAGGAGGATCAGACTCAAGCCGAGGACGGTGCCCGGGATCGCATAACCGATCTGGATAGTGCCGGACTGCAGCGCGCCGATGCGGGGCGGCGTATGCCGGGCGGTGAACGCGATGAGGAGTCCGAGGATCGCCGCGAGCGTGGCGGCGAGCCCCGCTATCAATAAACTGTTCTTGATGTAGTCGCCTTGCTCGCGGACGACTTCAAGGAAGTGGCTGAGTGAGCCGGTCTGCGCCAGCAGCACGCCCAGCGGGATGAACACCGACAGGCTCAGGACCATGCCCGCCAGCAGGGCGGCTGGCCAGCGCCACCGGCCAAGGTGGAGAGGCCGTGCGAGCCGCGCCGTGCCGGTGATCGTGACGTACGAGCGCCGATGCAGGAGCATGTGCTGCCCGATCAGGACGGCGATGGTGATCAGGACGAGCACGAACGACAACATGGCGGCGGCGGCCTGATCAAACCGCGTGTTGAGCTGGTGGTAGATGGCCGTGGTGAACACCTGCACGCGGAGCAGCGAGGGTGAGCCGAAATCCGACAGCGCGTAGAGAAAGGCCAGCAGCCCGCCCGCCAGCATGCTCGGCCTGAGCATCGGCAACGTGACGCGGCGGAACACGCCCAGCGGGCTGTCGCCCAGCGAGCGCGCGGTCTCTTCGACAGCGGGGTTGGTCGCCTCCAGCGCTGCGCTGACGAGCAGGAAGATGTACGGATAGGTAAAGACGCCCAGCACGAAGACCCCGCCCCAGAAGCCATAGATGTTCACCCACTGTTGCGGGGTCCCGAGCAGGGCGCTCAGCCACGTATTGACCGAGCCGACCGGCCCCAGCAGCGCGATGTAGGACATGGCGCCGATGTAGGACGGGATCGCGAGCGGGATCACCGCCAGCCACCGGCAGAGAGTCCTGAAGGGTAGATCGGTGCGGATGACGAGCCAAGCGAGCGGCAGGGCCAGGAGCATCGCCCAGATCGTCGCGAGCGTCGCAAGCGACAAGGTCGTGAAGGCCAGGCCGGCGAGCGAGCCGATCGTCACGGCTCCGAGTTCGCCGGCTTTCACCGCCGCAGCGGCCAGGTAGAGCAGCGGGGGCAGGACCAGCAGACCCACGCCGACCAGCAGCGCGAGAGTCCCGATCCGGGGGAGCCAGCCCGACGCCGGGGCGAGCGGCGTTGCGGGCGCGAGGGTGAGGGGGCCAGCCTGCGTCATCTCACCAGTTCGGATTGAGCGAGGTCAGCAGCTTGAGCGTCGCCTCTTCCAGGTCGGCGAGCTGCTCTGCCGTGACGGCGGTCCGCTTGATGGATTTGAGCGGGGGCACCTCGCTCGAGCCCACGCTGTCAACGAGGGAGAACTCATAGTCCTGCGTGACGAGAATGCGCTGGCCTTCTGCCGAGAGGAGGAAATCGATGAACTTGTGAGCGGCCTCCGGGTTGGCCGCGCCTTTGATCACGGCCACGGCGTTGGGATTGACCGGCGTCCCGAAGCCGCCCGCGTCCTGGTCCGGGTACACCACGCCGACGGGCAGGTTGTTCTGTCGCGCCAGGTAGTAGTTGGGCGAGTTGGTCAGGCCGATCGCGAACTCGCCGCGCCCCACGCCCTGCCAGACCTCGGTGTTGTCCGT
>VBOF01000196.1 GCA_005877855.1 Nitrospirota bacterium
GGGCGCGGCTGCGCTGGAACTGGCTTATGCCATCATCAACGCGATCGGCACGCATTCTCATCATCACGGGTGAAGCCTCGGGCGATCTGCACGGCGCCAATCTCGCCGCCGCCCTCAAAGCCAAGGCCCCCGAGCTTTCGATTCTGGGCGTGGGCGGCCCGCGCATGCAGGCCGCCGGCGTCGAGTTGGTGCAGAGCCTCGGCCACCTGAATGTGATCGGAATCGCCGGGCCTTCCGCGGTCCGCGCCCTGGCCCGCCGGGTTCTCGCCATCAGACGGATGTTGCGACGGGACCCCCTCGACCTCGTCGTCCTGATCGACAATCCCGGGCTCAATTTTCACTTCGCCCGCGTGGCCAAGCGGGCCGGGCATCGCGTGGTCTATTACATCGCGCCGCAGCTCTGGGCGTGGCGTCCGCGCCGCATGCGGTGGATGCAGCGTCGCGTGGACTACGTGGTGGTCATCCTGCCGTTCGAGGTGGAGCTCTACCGCCGCGCCGGCGTTCCCTGCGCGTTCGTCGGGCATCCGCTGTTGGATGAGGTGGCGCCATCCTACGATCGGGACCGGCTGCGGGCCACCTACGGCCTGCCGCGCGAGGCGTGTGTGATCGGCCTTCTGCCGGGAAGCCGCGCCGGAGAAGTCCGCGCGCTCTTGCCGGTCATGCTGGAGGCCGCGCGGCTGTTGCAGGGCCAGGGACGGTCGCTCAAGGTGATCCTGGCGGTCGCCGAGACGGTGGACCCGGACGAGATCAAGCGCCTGTGCGAGGGCGCCGGGCTGGACGTTCGCCTGGTCGCGCGGGATCCGAACGGGGTGATGGCCGGTGCCGATGTGCTCTTCATCGCCTCCGGCACGGCGACCTTGCAGGCCGCCATCATCGGCACCCCGATGGTGATCGTCTACAAGCTGCCCTGGCTTACTTACCTGCTCGCGCGTCTGCTGGTCCGGGTCCCCAGCATCGGTCTGGCCAACCTCGTCGCCGGCCGGCCGTTCATCCCGGAGCTCATCCAGCACCAAGCCACGCCTGCGCGGCTTGCCGAGGAGGCCCGTCGCATCTTGGACGATGCGTCGTACCGGGAGCGCATGCGAACGGAGATGACCCGCGTCAAGTCGCTGCTGGGCCCCCCGGGAGCTTCCGAGCGCGCGGCGGCGATGGTGTTGCAGCAGCTTGATCGCGCCGAGGCGAGGGTCTGATGCAGTTGTACCTGCGGTTGCTGAAGTATCTCCGGCCGTACTGGGTGCGGCTTGCGGTGGCCGTCGTCTGCTCCGGGCTGGTGGCGGCGTTCACCAGCGCGTATGCCTGGCTCGTGAGGCCGGTGCTGGACGAGGTGTTCATCAACAGGAACGTGACATGGCTGGCGCTCCTGCCGGTCGCGCTGATCGTGGTGTCTTCGCTCAAAGGCGTGGCCAGCTACGGACAGACCTATCTGATGGTCTATGTCGGCAGCCGGGTCGTGACCGATATCCGCCAGCAGCTTTTCAGCCACCTGATGCGCCTGCCGGTCGGCTTTCACCTGCGCAACTCGTCCAGCCGTATGCTCTCCCGCGTCATCAACGACGTGAACTGGATCCAGAACGCCGTATCCGGCATCCTCAAAGACCTCTTCCAGCAAAGCCTGACATTCCTGATGCTCCTGGGCGTGGTGTTCTATCAGAACTGGCGGTTGACGTTGCTCTCGATTGTCGTGATTCCGCTGTCGGTCTATCCCATGATCCGTTTCGGCAACCGGCTGCGCCGCATCGCGACGACCGGCCAGGAACGGACGGCCGACATGTCCACGGCCTTGCAGGAGACGCTGACCGGCATCCGGATCGTGAAAGGCTTTACGCAGGAAGCCACCGAGGACCAGCGGTTCGCCAGAATCAACCAGGCCTACTTCCGGACCTGGATGAAGTCCACGCAGGTGTCCGCTATCACCTCGCCAGTGTTGGAGACCGTCGGAATCCTCGGCGTGGCCGGGATCATCTGGTACGGGGGCTCTCAGGTCATTCACGGCGCGATGACGCCTGGCACGTTCTTCTCGTTCCTGACGGCGGTCTTCCTGATGTACAACCCGATCAAGCGGCTGGCCTCAGCGAACAACAACATCCAGCAGGCGCTCGCCGCCGCCGAGCGGGTCTTTGCCGTCCTGGATGTCGAGACCGAGGCAGCGACCGATACCGGCGTGCGTGGCCTCGACGGGGTGCAGTCCTCGATGGAGCTGCGCGGGGTGTCCTATCGCTACGATGGCGTCGAGACCTGGGCCTTGCGTGATATTTCATTGAAGGTCCGGGCCGGCGAGGTGCTGGCTCTTGTGGGGAGCAGCGGCGCCGGTAAGACGACCCTCGTCAATCTCATTCCCCGCTTCTACGACCCGACAGAAGGGGCGCTCCTCATCGACGGCGTGGACCTCCGCGAGATCCGCCTGGCCGCGCTCCGGCGGCAGATTGGAATCGTTTCCCAGGAAACTCTCTTGTTCGACGATACGGTGCGCAACAACATCGGCTACGGCAAAGACGAGATCAGCGATGAGGCTATCATCGAGGCCGCCCACGCTGCGTATGCCCACGAATTCGTCGTGAAGTTGCCCAATGGGTACGACACCCTGATCGGCGAGAATGGAGTGAAACTCTCGGGCGGGGAGCGCCAGCGATTGGCCATCGCACGGGCGTTGCTGCGCAACCCCCCGATCCTCATCCTCGACGAAGCCACCTCATCGCTGGATACGGAGTCGGAGCGCATGGTCCAGATGGCCTTGGCCAATCTCATGCAAGGCCGGACCACGTTCGTGATCGCCCATCGGCTCTCCACGGTCCAGCGAGCCGACCGGATCGCCGTTCTGGCCGGAGGTCGTCTGGTCGAAATAGGCCGCCATGACGATCTCCTCGCGCGTGGCGGCACCTATCAGCGCCTCTACCAGATGCAGTTCCAGGATGACGGGGAGAAGAACGATTAACGGGTTGTGAAGGATATGTGGGATTGGCTGAAACTTATGATACTGCCTCCTCTGGGCTATGCGCTGATCCGGGTGCTGGGATGGACGTTGCGGCTTCGCACGCTCCATGCCGAGCGCGTCCGGGCGTTCTGGGAGTCCGGCCGTGGCGTGATCATCGCTTTCTGGCACGGCCGCCAGCTCATGATGCCTCTGTGCTACGGAGGCTCTCGGCTCTCTATCCTGATCAGCGAGCACCGTGACGGCGAACTGATCCATCGGATCGTGCGCTGGTTCGGCTTTGACACCATTCGCGGCTCCACCACGCGCGGGGGCGCGCGGGCGCTCCGCCAGATGGCGCGGCTGGGGCTCGCGGGCGGCGATCTGGCGGTGACCCCCGACGGCCCCCGGGGGCCCCGGTGTATCGCACAGCCCGGCGTGGTCGAGCTGGCGAAGCTGACGGGGCTTCCGATCATCCCCCTGACCTTCGCCGCCTCAAAAAAAAACTCTTCCGGAGCTGGGATCGGTTTCAGGTCCCGCTGCCGTTCAGCCAGGCCTGCTGTGCATGGGGCGAGCCGATCTGGGTGCCGCGCGACGCGGACCGCGT
>VBOF01000197.1 GCA_005877855.1 Nitrospirota bacterium
TGCCCTGCCAACTGGTGGCTTGGACATTACGGATCTCCACCTTGTCACCCGCGCCCACGACATAGACGATGGAACCCGTGGGCCCCTGCTGCACAGCCCGTTGCGGCACCAGGATGGCACCGGTTCTCGTATATCCCTTGATGCGAATCTTGACGAACTGTCCGGGAAGCAGGACCCGTTCCTGATTGGGAAAGACGAACCGCCCCTGCCTGGAGCCCGTCTCCGTGCTCAGCCCCACGGAGGCGAAATCCAACTGCCCCTCATACGGATAGATGCTGCCGTCCATGAAGGTGAGGATCCCCCGGAGTTGATAGAGGTCCGGCCGCTCGACCTTCTTTGCTGCCAGTTGCTGGCGCCGCTGCAGGAGGTAGCTCTCCGGAGCGCTCCCCACGACATACATGGGATCCACCTGGTGGATGACCGTGAGCAGGTCGGTCTGGGCGGAGATGAGGCGACCTTCGTAGAACTTGGTCCGCTCGATCAGCCCGGAGATGGGCGCGATGATGAGCGTGTTGTCCAGGTCGAACTGGGCCTTCACCAACTGTCCTTTCGCCGATCCAAGGGCCGCCTTCGCCGCCAGGTCTTCCGCGACGGCATCATCCACGTCCTTCTGGCTCACGGCCTGTTCCGCCAGCAGCGGCTTGACGCGATCGAGATTCTGCTTCGCCTGCACCAGCCGCGCCTCAGCCTGGGCCACATTCGCTTTGGCGCTCACCACGGCAGCCTGGAACGGCACGGGATCGATTAGATACAGCCGGTCGCCTTGTTTGACGTCACGCCCCTCAGGAAAGAAGAAATTTTTAATGATCCCCGTCACCTGTGATCGGATCTCGACGATGCGGGAGGCTTCCGCCTGGCCGATGAATTCCGGATCGTCGGGTATGGTATGAGCAGCTACCGTCATCACTCCCACTTCAGGGAGAGGGCGGACGGGAGTGGAGCCGGCATCTTGCTTGCACCCCAGCAAACCGGCCACTCCCAGGCACGCGAGGCCCACGGTAATAAGCCACCATTTTGTTCGCTTGGGTGTCATGATGAGTTCCTCCGCCTGGACGCCGGGACGACGCCGTGGAAGAAGAACGAGGCGAGCGACTCGCTCTTCGCAGCCAGAGACGTCGTCGGCTTGGCGTTGAGGATCCACAGGTAGATCGTTGAGTTCAGCATCCCATGCAGCGCGTACGCCGCCTCGGTCGGCTCCATCGTGCGGAACTCGCCGGCCTTCATGCCGGCCCGGATGAGGTCCGAGGCGAGATCGAGCTGCTCCTGGTAGCGTTTCCAGCACCGCTCACCAAAGGCGCTCTTCACGGTCCACTCGAAGCCGGCCCACTCCGACACGTAGATCCTGAAAAAATCACGGTTGCGCTCGAAGTACTCCAGCTTGGTCCGAATGACAGCCTCGATTTTCGCCGTGGCGGTGCGCGCCGAGGAGACGCGGGCCTCAACGAGCTTGGCGTACTCCTCCATCTTCGCTTCGATCAGCGAGATGTAGATATCCTCTTTGCTCTTGAAGAATTGGTAGACGGTCCCGATGGCGAACTCGGCCGCCTCGGCGATGTCCGTCATGCTGGTCTTGAAGTACCCGTGCTTGGAGAACAGGCGTTCCGCCGACGCCAAGATGTCGCCCCGCCGCCCTTCCAGCTCTCGCGTCTTCCTTACCGTCCGTGGATTCATCGCTTCCCCCCGCTTGTGAACGATGATTCTAATTCATGATATGATCGTTCTACAAGCAGAAATCCAACTCTATTTTCGTCCCAAGCACGTTCTAAACATTGGCAATTTGCATTCCAAGCCGGTCCCAGCAGTTCAAAAGTCCGCTAAGTTGCTGAATCTATAAGAGACCTTTACTTTGCTGTGGAGTGGTGATCGGTCGGAGCAGGTTATGGTGCCGAGGAAGTCGTGCCGACATATCGGCACGTGCCGAGATATCGGCGCGATCGCTATGTAACCCGTCCTCCGCTTTACTTCTCGACGGCAAAGTCGTTGTCCTTCCACCAGCGCCACCCACCCTCCAATTCCATCACCGGGTAGCCCTTGCTTGCGAACCCGATGGCCGCCGTTGCCGCCAGGTGGCAGACGTGCGAGTAGCAATACACGACGTTGATCCTGTTCCTGCGCAATCTGGTCTTCACTATCTTCGCATCCGTCCACTGGTCCTTCGGCAGGTTGACAGCGCCGGGGATGTGGCCTTCGGCATAATCTTCCGCCCCCCGCACGTCCACGATGTGGACCGGCTGGCCCTGTGCGACCATGCGTTCGAGTTCGACCGGGCCCGTCGTAAAGGCCATCTTGTCCTGGAAGTATTTCTTGGCTTTCGCCGCATTGGTAATCTTGAGTTTGGTCACCATGACTCCTCTCCTCATCATCTTATAAGGGTAAAATTACTCCGTTATTTCTCCCACCCGCCGGTAATCAGGCGAGCGGAGCGCTGAAAGCTCAAATAAGACCAGGCCCAGTCAAAGAGAACGACGAACCGGTTCCTGAAGCCGATCAAAAGAAGGATGTGGACGAAAATCCAGATGACCCAGGCCAGAAAGCCGGAAAGCATGATCCAGTTGAAGTTCACCACGGCAGCGGCCCGACCGATCGTGGCCATCGTGCCCAAGTCCACATAATGGAACGGTTCGGATGGCAGCCCGTTGCACATCCGGAGAATATTGCGCGCGACATGCCGCCCTTGCTGGACAGCGACCGCGGCAAGGCCAGGGAGCAGCTTTCCTGTCTCATCCACGAAGGCGGCAAGATCCCCGATGACAAAGACCTCCGGATGGCCGGGAATGCTCAGATCAGGGTTGACCGGCACACGTCCGACGTCATCAAGCGGCACGCCAAGGGAGCGCGCCACCGGGGAGGGCTCGACACCTGCGGCCCAAAGAACAGTGCCGGCCTGAATCGTTTGAGTGCCCGCCATGACCATCCCCTGATGGACCGATGTCACTGGCGAATTCTTCACGATCTCGACGCCCAACCGCTTTAACGCTCTCTCAGCCTTGAGCGAGAGCGATTCCGGCATGAACGGCAAGATTCGCGTTCCCGCCTCCACCAGAATGATGCGGGCGTCTTGCGGACGGATGGAACGGAAATCCTGCACCATCACCGTGTAGGCGATCTCGGCGATGGCACCCGCCAATTCCACCCCCGTGGGTCCGCCGCCGATGATGACAAATGTCAGCAGCGCACGCCGTCGTTCTTCATCGGTTTCGCGCTCGGCCATCTCGAAGGCCAGGAGAATGCGACGACGGATCTCCAGCGCGTCCTCGATGCTCTTCAGACCAGGCGCGTAGGTCTCCCATTCGGGGTGACCGAAGTAGGAGTGGCCGGCGCCGGTGGCCAGAATGAGATAGTCGTACTCCACCTCGCCGTCCTGCAGGACCACTTTTCGACGTTTCGTGTCGATCGCGACCACCTCAGCGAGAAAGACCCGCGTGTTCTTCTGCCTTCGCAAGACGGCGCGGATCGGGTAGGCGATGTCGTTGGGAGAAAGGCCGGCGGTCGCGACTTCATACAGCAGCGGCTGAAACAGATGATAGTTGCGACGATCGATGACCGTGATTCGGACATCGGCGTGTTTGAGTGCTCGCGCCGCGCGCAATCCGCCGAACCCCGCGCCCACGATCACGATGTGCCGCTGTTGAGTCATGCCATCGTCACCGCAAGCTCTTCTGATGGAGCCTGTCCCCATCCATAGTCCGTCCCCCGTCAGAGTGTTTGCATGTCGATGACAAACCGATAGCGCACATCGCCTTTGACGGTCCGCTCCCAAGCCG
>VBOF01000017.1 GCA_005877855.1 Nitrospirota bacterium
GATGAGGGCGGCCAATTGACGGAAGCCGTGCGCAGGCGGCCCTACGCGGTCATCCTCCTGGATGAGATCGAAAAGGCGCACCCTGATGTCCTCAAGGTGCTGCTGCAATTGCTGGACGACGGCCGGCTGACCGACGGCAAGGGGCGCACGGTGGACTTCAAGAACACCGTGGTGATCATGACCTCGAACATCGGCAGTCGGGAGATCCAGGAAGCAGCGGCAGAGGGTAATGAAGCGGAGATGCGGAGCCGCGCCCTCGAGGTGCTGCGTAGCCACTTCCGTCCCGAGTTCCTGAACCGCATCGACGACATCGTCGTCTTCCATCCGCTGACGCCCGAGCAACTGGCGGCGATCGTGGAATTACAGGTCAAGCAGTTGGGTAGCCGGTTGCAGGACAAACACATCACGCTGGTCCTCACGGACCGCGCCAAGCAGCACTTGGCGAGGGCGGGCTACGATGTCGTGTACGGCGCCCGGCCCCTCAAGCGGCTGCTGCTGCGGGAGATCATCAATCCGCTGGCGCTCAAGCTCCTCGACGGGACCGTCAAAGAAGGGCAGACGGTACGGGTGGATGAAAAGGACGGGCGTCTGGTCTTTCTGCATTCTTCCCCTTGACAGGTTCCGGTCGGGCTGCTATGAGTACGCTCTTCTCAAGTAAAGAACGCCGGGACCGTGCATGTCTGCCCCAGAAGCTGTCGATCTGCTCATACTGACCGCCAATCCGGACCTCGTCGAACTCTACCGCCAGGATTGCCCGGAGTGCGTCGTTACCATCGCCAAGGACGTGGCATCGGCCGTCCGCAAAGCCCCCAAGCACCGGTTCGATGCCGTGATCATCGAATCCCATAAGGATTGGCCTACCGAGATGAAGTTGTTGAATGACGCGTTAGGGGGGGCGCCCCAGATGGTGCTGGTTGGGAGCACCGCGTTCCTCCGTCGCGCCACCGAACCGCTGAAGGCCTTGTGTAACGGCCACAAGGCGCCTAGCGGCACGACGAAACTCCATCACGAGCTAGGACTGGAAGAGTTCATCGGGGCGAAGCTGCGCGATTTCGTGCGCCGCATGAAGCTGGGGGCGGGGTCCGATCTCCATTCCCTCCTCGTCAAGGCGGTTGAAAAGCCCTTGATCACGCTGGTGCTGGAGGAGACCCACGGCAACCAGAACCAGGCCGCCGCGCTGCTCGGGCTCAACCGCAACACCCTGCGCAAGAAGATCCGCGACCTCAAGATCCCGCTCGCCAAGAAGGCCTAGCCACGGACTGGCAGAAAAAGTCAGCACGCCTCTGGCTACGAGGTACCGTTCTCGGGCTGGCGGTGGCGCTTGTCTCCCTTTTCGGGCTGCTAGAGGGAATCGAAAGGTGGGCCTACAACGTCCGCTTTGACCTGCGCGGACCCATGAAGCCGAAAACCCCCATCGTTATCGTCTCGATTGATGAAGACTCTTTCGATGAACTGGGCCTCCAGTGGCCGTGGCCACGAGCGATCCACGGCCAGTTTTTAGATATCGTCAGCCAGGGAAGACCGGCGGCGATCGGCTTTGACATCGTCTTCCCCGAGCCGTCCTCCAAAGGCCCCGAGGACGACCGGGAGTTTGCAGAGGCCGTCGGGCGGGCAGGCAATGTCGTGCTCGGATCGGCCTTCACAGAGGTCAAAGGCCCGTACGCGGTCAAGGAAGGCCTCAATCCCCCAATCACAGTCCTCCGCCAGCAGGCGGCGGCCTACGGTTTCGTCACAGTCATTCCGGATGAAGACGCCTTCGTGCGTTCAACGGTGCTGACCCGCGTCTTCCAGGGAGTGGAGCTCTCTAGCTTCGATCTGCACCTCTATCGCATCGGAGTCAAAGCCGGAATTCGAGCCGGTCCGCTGCCTCACACGCGGTCCGTCCTCGTCAACTACCGAGGGGGACCGCATACGTTTCTGACGATCCCGTATTACCAAGTGCTGAACGGCGAGGTGAAGCCTGATGTGCTCACCGGATCGATTGTTTTAATAGGCTCCACGAGTCCTGGCCTGCACGATGTGTTTCCCACGCCCTTCGCCCCACGCGGCGAAATGCCTGGGGTCGAGATCCATGCTAATGTTCTGGAGACGCTCTTTCAGCGGATCCCGTTGTCGCGGGTGTCGGTATGGGTCGTTGTTGTGTTGACGGTCATAGGGGGGCTCTTGGGTGTCTGGTTGACGGATCGCATGCGTCCTCTTCCTGCCCTCAGCCTGATCTGTCTCCTAGCGGCAGTCTATGCTGTAGCCACCTTTGCCCTGTTCGTTGGGGCACGCCTGTGGATGGACGTGGCAGGGGTGCCGGCCGCACTGCTCTTAGGTTATGGGGCTACGGTGGTGGAAAACTTCATCCGCGCGCAGCGTGAGAAACAGCGCCTGTCCCGTTATTTCTCGCCCGCCGTGGTCGCGGAGATCGTCCGCCAGAAAGAGGATGCCAACCTGGCGAGCGCTCGTCGGCGGATGACGGTCCTCTTCTCGGACATCCGAGGCTTCACCTCCATGTCCGAGAAGATGACGCCGGAGGATGTGGTCACCTTCCTCCGTGAATACTTTACGGTCATGACCGACGTGGTGTTCCAGCACGGGGGGACCGTGGACAAGTACATCGGCGACGGCGTCATGGCCCTCTACAATGTGCCGTTCGACCAGCCTGACCACGCGGCGCAAGCCGTGCGGACGGCGCTGGTGTTCCAGGACCGCCTCAAGCCTCTGGCTGGGCGGTTTCGTGCCAAGTACGGCACCGACCTCAACTGCGGGGTGGGCATACACACCGGCGACGCTGTCGTGGGGACCATCGGGTCCGAACAGCGCCTCGAGTACACGGCCATTGGGGATACCATCAATCTGGGCTCCCGTCTGGAAGGCATCACCAAGGATTTCCACGTCTCCATCATCATCAGCGAGTCTACCTATGAAGAGGTCAAGGGACAGTTCATCATGCGCTACTTGGGAGAGGTGAAGATCAGGGGGAAGGAGATTCCGGTCAAGATTTACACCGTCGCCGAGTCGAACAGACGCAGGAGCGAGCGCATTGCCGTGAAAATCACTGTCATCATTTTCGACGCAGAGGTGACCTTCCACGCTCCCGTCATCGATCTGAGCCGAGGTGGCGTCGCGGTGTCTGATTTGCCTCAGGGGTTCACGGTGGGCCAAGTCTTACCGCTCCGATTCGAGTCGCAGGAGGGGACCTTCTTGACCACTGTAAAGGGTCAGGTGGTCTGGACTTCCGGGGAGAAGGCCGGCTTTACCTTCGTCGACCTCGCACCTAAAGATGTAGCCACGGTCGAGCGCCTGATGGCCGTATACGGTTCCGCAAATCCATTGCAGACCCAATAAATTCAGCCTCTTCGCAATGACGCTCGTCAATCATATAACTTCCCGTCGTTCGCTCATTCCCGGCTTCTCCGAGTGGTACCTAAAGGCAGATGGCATATCTTTTTGGATAGCCGAGAGGGCCGAGCTTGATTTATGGTATGGAATGACTAATGATGGGGCTAATAGGGTAAAACCGACGTCTCTAAGGTTGGGTTGTCAGAGAAAGCACAGCGGAGTGTTGTCGTAGTTTGACAAAGGCCGTGCCCCCTGGCGACACGGAGTTGGAGGGTTCTGATGGGACGAAGCATGGTAGGCACGCTGGCAGCTCTTCTGTTCCTCACCACCCTTTGGCCAACTCCACTTCAAGCCGAAGACCCCCGTGGGGTTGGTATCGTGACCACCCTCACAGGGCAAGCCACAGTCACCAGGGCTGCTCTCCCCCTCCAATCGTTGCCGCTAAAGTTTAGGGACGAGCTGTTCTATCGTGACCGCATCAGTACGATGGAGCGCTCGATGGCCCGAGTGCTCTTGGGCGGCAAGGCCCTGATCACCGTTCGAGAGCTGTCGGAACTGACTATCACTGAAGAGCCAGGTCGCTCCTCCATCGTAGATTTGGCGATCGGGAAGCTTAGCCTGGCCGTAGTCCGCTCACTGATGAGTCCAGGTGAAACCATCGAGGTGCGCACCCACAACGCCGTCGTGGGGGTTCGTGGCACAGTGCTTGTCGTAGAAGTCACGCCGTCGCTCGCGACAGAGGTCTATGTTCTCAAAGGTTCTGTCGAGGTCTTCCCCCGCGGCATGCCTACCGCTGCGGTCATCGTGAACGCCTTCCAAGGCGTCACGGTCACAGGGAATCTGGTGGGCCAGATCCGCTCCATTCCAGCCTTAGCAGTGGATCAGATCGTCCAGGACCTCAAGCCGGCCTATCAGCATACCAAGACCCCGGATGAAACGAAGGAGGCTGTGAAGGAAAAAGAGCAAGCCAGGGCGCTCACCCATGCGAAGAACTTCACCGCCACGCTACCGGCTTCCATAGGGACTCAGGAACTGGACGTGACGAAGGTGGCAAAAGAGGCTCAGCAGGCGACGGTGGCAGAGAGGGCCCAAGGGAATGCACGGGGCCTCAACGGCACGCAGCCAGGTCAACAAGGGAATGGTCCCTCAGGGAATGCATTTGGCCTCACCGGCATGCAGCCGGGCCAGCAAGGGAATGGTCCCCCAGGGAATGCATTTGGCCTCACCGGCATGCAGCCGGGCCAGCAAGGGAATGGTCCCCCAGGGAATGCATTTGGCCTCACCGACACGCAGCCAGGCCAAACGGGAAACAGCGCAGGCAACGGTAACAGCGTGGCGAACAGCGCAGGCAACGGCAACAGCGCAGGCAACGGCAACAGCGCGGCGAACAATTCAGCCAATAGCAATAATAAGAAGACTAAATAAACCGTAATCCTCGTTCGATCCCCATACTTCAGCCCCAAACGCGACGATTCATCGTTTCAGCCGAAACGTGAATCTCAGTATGCCCAGGTCATGATCAACGAGAATACGTTCCGGTGGAAGTTGAAGACTGCGATGTTGGACTGACTGAAAATACCTTGATACTCGGCGGAGAGGGTCAGGTTATTGGGCAAGGGCTTCTCAATTCTGAAGAAATGCAACTGCTCCGTATCTTTGCGCTTCCGAAAATCTCCCTCTGCGGCAGGGAACGTGTTGACGTTGTCGTAAAAGCGGAAATGAACTTCGTAATCGTACCGTAGTCTGATCTGACCCCAGGGCAACGTGTATTGGCCGCCTGTGAGCGCCCGGTGGCCGATGTAGGAGAAGTCGCTCCCCTCCGCGTCTTCGTAGTCGAACTGATAGCCGATCCGGATAAGATGCCGGTCCTCGGCAAACCGGAAGACATGGACCGGGCCCGCCATCCAGTTCCTGGCGTCTAAGTTTTGCGCCGGTGGAGTTGCAGCGTCCTGCGAGAAATTCTTGAATTGCAGGCGACCGATCAACGTGGTTAGGTTTCCTGCATCTTCCACCAGGGTGCCAAACCCCGTAGCCGTGTGCCGCTCGAGGAACGGGTTACTGCCCAGTGTCAGCCAGTCGTAACTGTAATTCAGCCCGAGCTGATAGGGCATGGACGCTACGGTGCTCCGGTAGTATCCCCCCAGCGCCCCGAGATTGTTCTGGATGTTGAATGCCGCAGTGCCGTCGTTGTTGTATAGGTTCTGGAAGAACGAATACGACGCCGTGGCTTCCCAGGGGCCGCGCCTTAGCCAGGAGTAATCCAGACGCAGCAAGGCCAGCTCCCCAAACGAGCGGCTCTGCCGGGTGCGCAGGGACTCAGCCGTGGGATCGGTACTGCGCTGCGGGTTGATGGAGACGTTATCGTCGTAGAAACCGCCCAAGCGGATTTCAGCCCTCAGGCGCCGCTCTCGCTCCCGGGCTATGACAATGGAGTCGCGAATGCGTTCGGCCGGGCCTGTGAGCGGTGACACCGGTTGGAGTCGGAGCGCTTCCTCAACCTCAACGATCGCGCGTTCGGGCAGGCCCAGGACCCCCAGGGCGAGGCCAGCGTAGAACTTGGTCAGTTGCTGCATCGTCGGATCGGTCGAGGCCCCGGTTTGGAAAGCCTTCAGCGCACCCTCGTAATCCTTTTGACGATACCGCATGAAGCCGACGTAGTACCCCAGGTTTTCCAGTTTGGGCTGCGCTTTGAAGACCGATTCGAGGAGCGGCTGGGCATCGTCGTACTGCTCCAGAGTGAAATAAGCTACGCCGAGTTGGAAACGGATGATCAGGTCGTCGGGTGACTTCGCTCTGGCTAGTTCGAGGCTCTTGATGGCGAGGACCGGGTCCTTCTGGGCGAGATGGACGAGGCCCGTATAATAGAGGGCTTGGATGTTGCCGGGATCAAGTTTTAATGCTTCGTTGAGGAAGCTGAGCGCCTCTTCGTAGCGCTTGTCGTCGTAGGCCAGGATGGCCTGCGCGACAAACACATCGGCCTCGGACTGTTGGGCGAAACCGTGGGTGACGCACAGAGCGGAGAGCGCGAGCAGGCTTAGTATGAGAACTCGGGCTGGATATCGGAAACTGCCCAGGATGTCCACCGGCCTCCACGAGACGCTCCTCACGGCGTAGGGGGCAGGGAGCTATGGAAGAAAGGGACACAGAGGACAATAAAATGCAAGCATTAGTTTTTCGGTTGCCTTGCCTGTATTTTACCTATATCTACGCGGCGTTGCACCTTGACATCATAACGCCTCGCGTATTAGCATGCCGCGTCGTGTTAGGCGCGTAGCTCAGGGGGAGAGCGCTACCTTGACACGGTAGAGGTCGACGGTTCAAGACCGTCCGCGCCTACCATCAAATCCTCCATCCACCCTGGGCGTCTCGCGAGCAACATGGGGCCCCTTTGTGTTTGGAGAACCGGTGGTTATCGTGTCTGATGGACCGACAGCGGCGATCGCCGTGAAGTTTCCGGACGGCACCAGCCGAAAGGCGCCGAAAGGTACCACGGCTGGAGAGGCTCTCGCCTTGTGCACAGGGAAGCTACCCGAGGGCGCGATCGCGGCGCTGGTGGACGGCAAGCCGGTGGATCTTTCGCGTCCCCTGGAGGCCGACGCCGAGGTCCGTCCGGTAACCTTCGAGATGCCGGAGGGCAAGGAGGTCTACCGCCACAGCAGCGCCCACATCATGGCGCAGGCGGTCAAGGACCTGTTCCCCACCGCGAAGCTCACCATCGGGCCGCCGATTGAAGAAGGCTTCTATTACGATTTTGCGTACGAGCGGCCGTTCACCCCTGAGGATCTGGAAAAGATCGAGGCGCGCATCCAGGAGATCATCCGGGCGAACCAGCCGTTCCGGCGGCGTGAGATGAAGCGGGCAGAGGCGATCGAGTTTTTCAGGCAGCGGGGCGAGGACTACAAGTGCGAGATGATCCAGGGGTTCACCGACGAGACCGTGTCCGTGTACGACCAGGGCGGGCTTATCGACCTGTGCCGGGGGCCCCATGTCCCGTCCACGGGCCACATCCATGCGATCAAGCTACTGACCGCAGCGGGAGCCTATTGGCGCGGAGACGAACGCAATCCGATGCTCCAACGGATCTACGGCACCTCGTTCCCGACCAGGGCGTTGCTGGACGCCTACCTGCACAAGCTGGAGGAGATCAAGAAACGGGACCACCGCAAACTCGGCAGAGAGTTGGACCTGATCGCGGTGAGCGACGAGGTCGGTCCCGGGTTGATCCTGTGGCTCCCCAAGGGGTCCACCGTCCGGTTGCAGATCGAGAACTTCTGGCGCGAGCAGCACCAGCAGCACGGCTACGCACTGGTCTACTCGCCACACGTCGCCCGTCTGGACCTCTGGAAGACGAGCGGCCACACCGAGTACTATCGCGAGAACATGTTCGCGCCGATGCAGGTCGAGGCGAGCGACTACCAGCTCAAGCCGATGAATTGCCCGTTCCACATCATGATGTACAAGTCGCACCTGCGGAGCTACCGCGACCTGCCGCTGCGCTACGCCGAACTGGGGACGGTCTATCGCTATGAACGGTCGGGGGTCCTGCACGGCCTGCTGCGCGTGCGAGGCTTCACGCAGGACGATGCCCATCTGTTCTGCCGTGCGGACCAGATCGAAGAGGAAGTCTCGCGGGTGCTGGACTTCACATTCTTTGTGCTCAAGACCTTCGGGTTTGCCGATTACCAGGTGTGTGTCTCCACCCGGCCGGAGAAGGCTGTGGGGTCGGAGGCGGCGTGGGCCCAGGCGACCGCCGCGCTGGAGGCTGCGCTCAAGAGCCGGGGGATGGCGTACGGCATCGATCCCGGCCAGGGGGTGTTTTACGGCCCCAAGATCGACATCAAGATCAAGGACGTGCTGGGGCGGTCCTGGCAGTGCTCGACGGTCCAGGTGGACTTCAACAACCCCGAGCGCTTCGGGCTGGAGTTCATGGGGGAGGACGGCCAGCCTCACCGGCCGATCATGATTCACCGGGCGCTGATGGGGTCGATCGAGCGGTTCTTCGGCATCCTGATCGAGCAGTACGCGGGCGCCTTCCCCACGTGGCTGGCGCCCGTGCAGGCCGTCGTGATCGCGATCACGGACAAACACGCAGACTATGCCCAGGACGTGGCGCGTCGCCTGACCGAGGCCGGGTTTCGCGTCGAAGCGGACCTGCGCAGCGAGAAGATCGGCTTGAAGATCCGGGAGGCGGAGCGGGCCAAGATTCCCTACATGCTCGTCGCTGGGGACCGCGAGAAGCAGGACGGCACCGTCTCCGTGCGAACTCGCGGCGGGGGTAACGCCGGCGCGATGACGGTGGCGGCCTTCCTGGCGCATTTGCAGGAGGAGGTGGAGGGGCGGGCGCTCACCAGCGCCATGCCCAAGGCTTGAACCTGAAGGAGAGAGGTGCCCTATCGCCGTTCCAAAACTGAGGATCAATAGAGAGATCAGAGTATCGCCAGTACGCGTCATCGGTCCGGAGAGCGAACAACTCGGCATCATGACGACGATCGATGCGTTCAAGAAAGCGGAGGAGATGGGATACGATCTTGTCGAGATCTCGCCGACGGCTCAGCCGCCGGTCTGTAAGATCATGGACTTCGGCAAGTACAAGTATGAGCTGAGCAAGAAAGCCCACACCGCCAAGCAACACCAGAAGGGTACGCATCTCAAGGAAGTCAAGCTGAGACCGCGGACCGATCAACACGATCTGGAGACGAAGGTGCGCCAGATGAAGGGGTTCCTGGCCGACGGGAACAAGACCAAGGTCACCGTAATGTTCCGGGGCCGCGAAATGGCGTACCAGCAGATGGGCAGGGCGATGCTGGATAAAGTGCTGGCTTTGGTGGGGAGCGGCGCGCAGATCGAGCAGCCCCCGCGGCAGGAAGGGCGGTTTCTCTCGATGGTCCTAGCGCCTCAGAAAAAATAGCGTGACGGGCAACGAGCGCAAGAAGGAGAACGGACATGGCTGGGCAGAAACTGAAGACGCACAAAGGCGTGAAGAAGCGGTTCCGGAAGACGGGGACGGGGAAGCTCATGCACTATCCCGCCAACAAGCGGCACATTCTGACCAGCAAGAGGCGGAACCGCAAGCGCAGGCTCAGCGCGCCGACGCGCGTCGCTCCGGGGGATGTCTACCGGATCGCTGCGCTCCTGCCTCACCTATGAACTGATGAGCACCGCTCAAGGAAGGAGAGCCCACTGCCATGCCACGGGCTAAAGGCGGGACCAAGACCCGCGCACGACATAAGAAGCGACTCAAGCTGGCGAAAGGGTACTACGGGGCCAAGAGCCGGCTGTTCCGCACGGCGACCGAAGCGGTGGACCGGGCGCAGCAGTACGCCTATCGCGACCGCCGCAACCGGAAGCGCGACTTCCGGCGACTCTGGATCGCCCGCATCACCGCCGCCTGCCGGTCCCATGGCCTGCTCTATTCCCGGTTCATCCATGCGCTCAAGCAAGCGGGCATCGGGCTGGATCGCAAGGTCCTCTCGAACATGGCCATTGCAGACCCGGGCGGCTTCACGAAGCTCGTGGACACGGTCAAGGCGCAGATGGCCAAGGCCTAGATGTGGAGTGAGCCGATGAGGATGGGGATCACAGTCTGGATCATGGTCATCGTCCTTTCAGGGGCTGCGGTTGGGGCGTTCGCACTGCAGCCCGCCGGGGCATCGCCGATGGCTACATCGGAGCGGGGTGGGATTTCCGCCGACGTGCAGGGGACGGGGAAAGGCCCGTCTTTGACGGGCTGCCGCATCCGCCTGTACCGTGAAGATCTCATGCGGGCGCCTTACCAGCTCATCATAGAAGGCCCGATACCGGGTGCAGGTTCTGAGCGTCCGCTCACACCGAGTGAAGCGAAGTGCGTCGAAAGCTTGCGCAAGGCAGGTAAAAAAGCCGTCGTAGGGGGCAAGATCAACGAAGCTATTCTTCACTACCTGAGCGCCGCGGATACGGCTGTGGCCCAGGCCGGAGAAACCTATCTTGAGCTGGCCAGCGCGTTAGACCAGGCGTCCTACCCACAACCTGCGGTGATCGCGTATCGCAAGGCCTGGATGGCGTTCGAAGCGGGATACAATCTACGAGGCGTGAAGGCCGAAGGGACCGGGCTGCTCACCCTTGCCAATATCCGGGACTCCCTCGTCCGGCTCGGCGGGCAGGTGCCGCCTGCGACCAGCCTGCCGGGGAAGATCGTGGAGGCCAATTCGACCCGCAGAATCCAGGAGGAGTACTTCGAGAAAGCCTTACCGCGTGTGACTCGGTAGGGTCCTACCGGAACAGTCCGAAAAATCCCTTCATGGAGCGGTATGACACGGTTGGATCGTCGGCCGGGCCTCGCACGTCGAAATCCATCCCGAGCGCAGTCGCGACCATGGCAACCTGTCCATCCTGCAGACTGACCGTGCCCTTGAAGACCACGTCGACTGCTGGGCCTTTGAGGGAAAGATCGTTGGTTGTCATCCGTCCGTTCTTGAATCGGAGGGTCCCTGAGATGCGATCAAAAGGCATGCCTTCGCGTGACATGTCCGGCAGCCTGCCGGTGAAGAGGCGCTTGAGATTCAGGACCATGAGAATCTTGCCGAGGGTTTCCATCTTTCGGATGGTCCCGTCCTTGATCTCGATGCGCGCTGTCCCCGTCAGGCCCCGTACGAGTTCGTCAGGGGTGGTCCCGAGAGTTGCGATGGTCTGTTGCATGGATGCGGTGCCGCTAATGAGGCCCGGTGGTAGCCCCAATACAGTGTAGAGATGACGCATCTGAGCCATTTGGAGTCCTTCAAACTTAAGGTCTGTCGTGTGCCGTGGGGGCTCTCTCTTCAGATTGGCGATGAAGGATCCGGTTGCCGTGCCTCCCAAGAGCTTCACCGAAAGATCATCCACACGCACGACGCCCTTCTTGACCGATAGGTCTCCCCTGAGATCCCGCACTGTGTAGACCTGGGCGGCAGTCCGATAGGTGCCCTCTCGAAGCGCCAGGGAGCCGTCTCCGTTCAGGCGAGCCATGAAGGACGCGAGCGAAGTTGTCGGCTTTCTGGCGTTCTGAGGCCTTGGCGCCAACGACACGTCATCCAGCTCGATGTCCAGACCTTGCAGGCGAATGAAAGGTGGGGCTCTCGTCCGTGTCCGGTCCCGGATCGTCACCTCTCCGTTCTTCACTCTGGCCTCTTGCAGCGCCAGTGTGATCGGAGGAAGGCTTTCCAGGCCTGGAAAGGTGCGAAGTGTTGGAGCGACGGGAGCGATTGACGGGAACGGCAGGTCCAACGAGCCGTCTGCGTTGCGGATCAGGGTAATCGCAGGCTCTTTGAGGATCACGCTATCGACCGTGACCTTTCGCTCGAGCAGGGGCACCACTTTGACCTCGACGATGAGTTGCCCCACGGCAACGAGCGGAGCGCCGTTGCGCTCGGCGATGGTGAGGTCCTCGACCTGGAGGCCAGGGCTTGGGATTGCGCGCAGACTCAAGCGTTCCAGTGTGACCCTGCGCTGAAGCATGGCTGAGGCGACCGTGGCCACCTGGTTACGGGCGGCTTCAAGATTTGTGATGACGGGGAGGTTCCAGAGGACAAGCGCAAGAGTGGCGGTGAGGAGCACCAAGCCGATAAAGCCTATAAGCAGCAGATTTTTCACTGGAGTTACGACTGAGGATTGCCCGGAAGGGCGATCACCAGTTCGAAGGCACTGCACGGCATGGTGATTTGCCAGCGTTCCAGCACTTCCGGATGGAGCTCGCCGATCCAGCCCACCGCGTTGCTGTCTCGCTCGACCTGCCCGACTCTTCCCTCCAGGAACGACGGGTGGTCGGCCGGCGTCAGCGTGTAGGCCCAGCCCAGGTAGAAGCACAACAAGTCCAGGAACGAGTGTGCCTCGGAGAAGTTCGCGTTGGCGTGGGCCAGCAGGGCTCCCAGACGAACATCGGTCCGCGTGCCGGTCTCGGCCTGCGGATCGGGAACCACGACCTCGCCCAACTCGAACAGGAAATGCGGGTAGAAGCTCCGGGAAGAGGCGGTCTCGACGCGCAGCAGCGACGGCAGGACCCACTGGCGCAGGCACTCGTAACTTTGGGACATGACGTTCTCGATCTCGACGCAGCGGGCTTCGGGATGTCCGTCGGGCAGACGCATCCGGTGGATCAGGTCGCCGCGGGAGCCCAAGATGTTCGAGACAATCTCCTGGAAGCCGAAGCCAACCATCATCTCGCGCACCTTATCCGAGAGCTGCTCGATCCGGGACAGGCCCCCAACGGTGAAGGTCGAAGGCATGATCGGGCCAAACGTGTGGTACCCGCGGCTGATGGCCACATCCTCGATCACGTCCACCGGGTGCATGAGA
>VBOF01000268.1 GCA_005877855.1 Nitrospirota bacterium
CAAGGAGGCATGCCATGAAACCGACTCATTCGATTATTTTCGCCTTAGCTACAGTCTTTCTGGCCGGCTGCGCCAGCAGCAGCTTCATGTATAAGGATATTCCGGTCTCAAAAGGCAGCGCGGAAGCCGGCACCGGAAAGACCGTCGCCTACAGAGGATCGCCCTTGAAGCTTGATGGGACCCCCATCAAGGTTGGCGACACGCTCCGCGACGCCAAACTCGCGACCGGCGATCTCAAACTGGTCAGCCTGACCGAGGGCAAAGGCAGGGTCCGCATCGTCAGCATCGTTCCCTCGCTCGACACCAAGGTCTGTGAACAGCAGACGCACTACCTGAGTGAAAAGAACAGGGGCCTCGACCAGCACATCCAGCTCATCACCGTGAGCGTGGACACGCCCTTTGCCCAGAATCGGTTTGCCGAAGAGGCGAAGATCCGCAACGTGACTTTCCTCTCGGACTACCGCGGAGGCGACTTCGGGCGCGCCTATGGCCTCCTCGTGGCTGATCCCCACCTGCTCGCTCGAAGCGTAATGGTGGTGGATAAGGACAACGTGGTCCGCTATCTCCAGGTGGTGCCGGAGCTGGCATCCATGCCGGACATGGAGAGGGCCTTCGAAGAGGCGCGCAAAGTCGCCGGCCTGCCATCCCCCGCTTCCGCCATGCCATCGGCGAGCGGGTCAATGGGCGGAGGCTACGGGGGTTATTAAGGCGCTATGCGTGAATTCGACCTCCTAGTGATCGGTAGCGGCCCCGCCGGCCAGAAGGCCGCCATCCAGGCGGCCAAGCTGCGCAAGCGCGTGGCGGTCATCGAGAAGGAGCGGGTGCTCGGCGGCTCGTGCATCAATACCGGCACGCTGCCGAGCAAGACCCTCAAGGACGCCATCTATTACCTGCACGGGTTCAAGCTCCGCACCTTCACCAACATCACGTACTCCCTCAAAAAGAACATGACGCTCCGGGACTTGATGGCGCGCAAGGACCTGGTCATTAGGCACGAGTTGGAGGTCATCACCAACCAGCTCGAGCGGAACGACGTGGAGATCATCCAAGGCACGGCCTCGTTCGCGGACCCGCACACCCTCAGAGTGGTCACCAAGAGCGGGGACCAGGATACATTCACTGCGCCGTTCATCCTGATCGCCACCGGGTCGCGCCCGCGGCGGCCTGAGGAGATCCCATTCAACGACGTGACGATCTGCGATGCGGACTCGATCCTCTCCACGGAAGTGATTCCCAAGAGCATGATCGTCATGGGTGGAGGCGTGATCGGCTGCGAGTACGCCTCGATGTTCGCGGCGTTCGGGATCAAGGTCACCCTCTTCGACATACGGAATGACCTGCTGCGGTTCGTGGACCAGGAGATCGTCCAGGCCCTGATCTACCACATGCGGACCAACGGCGTGACGATGCGGTTGGGGGAGCAACTCGACAAGGTCACGAGCGACGAACAAGGCCGCGTCGTGACTACCTTCAAGAGCGGCAAGACCATCGTCACGGACGTATTGCTGTACGCCATGGGGCGGATCGCCAACACCGACATGCTGAACCTGGCCGCCGCGGGAATCACCCCGGACAAGACGGGTCAGCTCAAGGTGAACGAGCATTATCAGACCGAGGTGCCGCACATCTACGCCGCCGGGGACGTGATCGGCTTTCCGGCGCTGGCCTCGACCTCCATGGAGCAGGGCCGGCTGGCCTGTTGCCACTCCTTCAATGTGGCGCAGTCCGCGCTACCCAAGGTGCTGCCCTACGGTATCTACACGATCCCCGAGATCTCCACAGTAGGCAAGAGCGAGGAGGAGCTGACCAAGGAAGGGGTGCCGTACGAGATCGGCCGTGCCTTCTACAAGGAGATCGCGCGCGGGCAGATCGTCGGTGACCTGGAAGGCCTGCTGAAACTCATCTTCAACCGCGTCACGCTGGAGTTGCTCGGCGTGCACATCATCGGCGACGGCGCCACCGAGCTGGTCCACATCGGCCAGGCAGTCCTCACGTACGGGGGCAAGGTGGACTTCTTCGTCCACAACGTCTTCAACTATCCCACCCTCGCCGAGTGCTACCGCACGGCGGCCCTCGACGGCATCAACCGACTAGCACGCCCGTAGCCTGGGTAATCCATGAATAGCTACTGCGGCGCCCGATGCTCTCGCCCGGCGAGGCTTTTCTCGCTCGGCCTCCTCGACGTACTGCTGCGAGTACGCCTGCGTCGTCCTCACTTACGAGAAGCCACGGCGGACTTCGGCCTCAGCCGCCTCGCTACGCCATTCCTGGATTACCCAGGCTACAGGCGTGCGCCCGCCCTTCACAACATCTATTCCTAATTGGGGGCTCCCATGTTTCAGGAAGAAAAGACGTTCACCTTGCGGTTCGCCCTGGAAGCCGTCTTTCCGGACGATTATGACGGCGATCAAGACGGCCAGATGTGGGTGAAGGAGTGGGAGCAGCGGCTCAAGCCGGAGCTGGTCAAAATGGTCTTCGACTACCTCCGCCAGCATCCCGCCTGGAAAGTCCACGTCCGTAACCGCGGCGCCTCCCCGCAGGACGAGATCGAGATCGCCATGGCGATGGAATTCTAAGTGGGTTTACTGGTCGCGATAGAGACGGAGGTACGGGTTCGGGTGGAAAATGACGTTGTCCTCCTGGATCACCTCGTTGCCGTTGATCCCGTCCTCCTCCGGGTCCTTCCATAAGGCCCGCCCCCACCAGATGAAGAGCGGATTGGGCGCCAGCTCATAGGCCGGCGTCCCATCCGGGTTCATGATCACCCTCAGCACTTTGCGCCCGGTCGCGTAGTCCACCACGTTCGGGTCCTTCGTCGCGTACAGCTCGATCCACATCTCCAGCCGGTTGTCGAAGACTTCGGCGACCCTGAATTCTGGCGAGGGCAGGGCGGGCAACTTACGTGGCTCAGCGGCCGGGATGGTCACCACCGCACTCATCCAGAGCAGCCCGGACGCCAGAAGAATTTTGAGCCACATGCATGAAATATAGCACAGGCCGTCCCCCTTGCGTCGTCGTCCCCGCTTCCGTTAAGGTGAACCCCCAATCACGAGGGACGCTCATGAAATTCAGCCAGCACTTACGGTCCGTCGCTGAACCGATCTGGGCCGCCCAGCTCACCCATCCGTTCGTCGTCGGACTGGGCGATGGGACACTCCCCGAGCGGAAGTTCAAATACTATATCCTCCAGGACGCGCTGTTCCTCACCGATCTGGCACAGTTGTTCGGGGTCGCGGCCACAAAAGCGCCGGACGCGGCCTCGACGAGCCGGTTCACCAAGCTCGCCGAAGACACACTAGTCGTCGAACGGTCCCTGCACGAGACCTACGGCAAGCGCTGGAAGCTGACGTCGCAGCAGATGGTCCGCGTCCCCATGGCGCCGACCAATTATGCCTACACACGGCACCTGTTGCACATCGCGCAGAACGGCTCAGTTCTTGACGCCACGGTCGTGGCTCTCCCCTGCGCCTGGATCTATTGCGTCGTGGGCCAGCATCTGCTCCGCAAAGGCAAGCCGCCCAAGTCGCATCCTTACCGGGATTGGCTATTGCTCTACGCGTCGCCGGAGTTCGCGGAGGTGGGCGAGTGGATGCGGGAGAAGGTGGATGCGTGGACGGAGAAGGCGAGCGAGGAGGAGAAGGCGCGGCTGGAGCAGGCGTTCATTAACAGCTCGCGGTATGAGTGGATGTTCTGGGAGATGGCGTGGAATGAGGAATCGTGGCCGGTGTGAAATTCAATAGGGTGGGGGGCCTGTCGCCGAGCCACCCTGACGTGCTCGCGCTCCGCCGACCGGCCAGCGCATCTTGGGTGCTCCGCGAAGCGAAGCAAGTCGCACCTACGACGCGGCTGGCCGGCCATGAACCAAGCAACGGACCACCTACCGATCGTCGCGGCGAAGGAGAAGGGGTTCTTCCGCGAGGAAGGGCTGGCGCTGTCCATCCTGGTGCCGACGACGCCGGAGGAGTCGCTGGATCTAGTGGCGCACGGCAAAGCAGACTTCGGCGTGGGCGAGCAGACGAATCTCATCAAAGCACGCGCTCAGGGACAGCCGCTCATCTCCATCGGGCCGCTGCTCGCTCACACGGTCGTGTGCCTGATGTATCTCAAGAATGGCCCGATCAAGAGCCTGGAAGACTTGCGGGGGAAAAGGGTCGGATGGCCTGGACTCGAAATTGACCTGCCGATCCTTGGGACGATGCTGGAGGCTGCAGGGTTGACTCATGCGGACATTGTGCCGGTGGATGTGGGATTCGCGCTCACCGATGCCTTGATCAGCGGCAAGGCCGACGCAGTCTTTGGGGCCTTCGTGAACTACGAGCAGGTGGAGGCGGAAATGAAAGGGGCTTCGGTCGAATTTGTGAGCCCGACTCAATACAATGTCCCCGATATGTACCAGCTCGTGGTGATGACATCGGACCGCATGGTGAAGCAGAAGCCGGAAATCGTGCGCAAGTTCATGCGGGCCTACGCGCGGGGGTTGGCGCTGGTGCACGAGCAGGCGGACGAGGCGTTGAGTCTGTACAACAAGGCGAACGCGATGGCGGACCCCACGCTGTCGGCCCGGACGTTCGGGGCGACGCTGCCGTTCTTTCCAAGGGA
>VBOF01000269.1 GCA_005877855.1 Nitrospirota bacterium
CAAGACTATTTGTGTTTACCTTCCCTTCTGCGGAAGGGCGGGTTCAGAACAGAGATGGTCATCAGTCTGGATAGCGACATCCCAGGAATACAGCCATTCATGGCACGGAATGGTCTCGACCGACTTTACGGCGAGAGTGACTTCCCGGCAGATGCCGAGCGGCTTGGCGTCGGTCTCACAGATGGCGCTCTTTTCGACTTCATGCGGACGCGGATCGCCGCCTTGCAGACTCGCGGAGGACCGTTTTTCCTCGCCGCGCTCACTGCCAGCATGCACCATCCGTTCACCATTCCCTTGCGGCATCCGGAGGTGCAGGCTCTGCAACATCACAGGGACCGCTACGTCGCGGCGCTTCGCTACTTCGACTTAGAGTTCGAGACTTTTTTTACGTCACTGCAGCGAGACGGGCTGCTCAGGAACTCACTGGTGATCGTCTTAGGAGATCACGGTCGCCATGAACCGGTTGGGACGACGGACATCGAGCGGCAAAGCGGCCGTTTTCTCGTGCCGTTGTTCATCTGGTCGGACGAGTCGCTTCGCACGCCGGACACCTATCGCCCTCGCCATATTGAGAGGATCGCCAGCCAGGTCGACCTCGGGCCGACCATCCTTGCCATCAACGGCATGATGCCTCGTATCTCCCCGTTTGTCGGGCGGGATCTCAGCTGTCTCTTCGTCCGCGATTGTCTTTCCGATAATACGGCCTACCTCAGCAGTGTCTATGACGATCTGATCGGGCTGGCTGATCAGGATGGTCTCTGGCTCTACTCCTTTCGGAGAGAGTTGTTCCGTCAAATCGACTTGAAACTGAAGGGTCAGGCACGGCCGCTCGCCGTTGCGGCTGCAGACGTCGCTCCGCGCTACCGTCGCCTGCTTGCTCTCTATCTCACCACCAACATGCTGCTCGAGAAGAAACAGATTTGGTCATGGAAAGATTTGGAAGAGGAGCTATAAAACGGCCTCGGTAACGTTCTTCTAAGTCCGCTGCCCCGGTTTTTCTTGACCTACTTGTCTAAAAGAAGTAAATAGGAGCCGCGAGTCAAGAGCCACATGTCGTGAGGAAACCGCTGGCGATGGATCACAACAATCGTGGTACGTTGCGTTTGGTGCTTGAAGAGGGCGGGCCTGGTGTCTGCACGTTCGCCATTAACAACGCCTGCAACGCACGGTGCGGGTTCTGCAATTTCGCCTTGGACAAGCTGCCGCGCGAGGACTGGGTCTATGTCTCACGCCAAGGGGCGTTGGATGCGCTGGATATCTTGTATGCCCAGGGGATCCGGTACTTGGTGATCACGGGTGGCGAGCCCACGATGCATCCCGACCTCGGCGTCATCGTCAAGCGTGGGGCGGATCTAGACATGAAGGTGATGCTCGTCACCAACGGAGGCCTCCTGCGGCCAGAGCGGATCCGGGACCTGGTCACCGCCGGCATCTCCAGTTTCATCATCTCCATCGATGCGGCCACGGTAGAAAGCCACGAGCGCAATCGCGGACTGCCAGGCGTATGCGAAAAAATTCGTGAGGCCAACCGCCAATTGAAAGAGCTGAAGATTCACGCCACCGCGTCAGTAACGATGAGCCGGCTGGTGGATTATGAAGCGCTGCCGGGTTTTCTGGAGTCCCTGGGCTTCACCTCCGTGACGTTTTCATACCCGCTTCGCCAGCTGGGATCGAGTTTTCTCGGATACTCGGACTCGCCGCTGGTGGACTTCACCAATGAAGAGCTCGACGCGGCCTTTGAGCGGATCAAGCGCCTCAAGAAGCGGTTTCTGGTTTTGAATCCGACTCCCTCACTCGAGGAAATGCAGCGTTTTGTGAAACACGAGACGCAACGTTTTCCTTGCCTGGGCGGATTTCAGTACTTCCACCTTGATTGGCATCTTATGCTGTGGCGGTGCCATTATTGGGAGAAACCGATGTGCTCGATTTACGAGTTCGATGGCTCGCAGCGAATCCGCGATGGGTGCACACGGTGCATGATCGACTGCTATCGTGACTCAAGCGTCATGCAGTACATCGGCGTGTCCGTCCATGACGCCTACCAGGCCGTCCGCGCCGGGAAGCTGGGTCAGGCCGCTAAGGCCCTCGCGCGCCCGGCGAATCTGGGTTCATTGCGCGCGATCCTCGAAGAACTTCCGTGGCTACTGCGGTTCTGATAACGAATGTCTCTCCGTAGCGGACTGCGCCAGCTGAGGTGCCTGCTCTCAGCATTTTGGCTTTGTCTGTTCACCGGGCCTCTAGCCACCACCGACTCCATCGCTTCAGACGAGCCGGCTTCCACACATCATCATGAGCGTTCAGCAGCCACCCAGCACGAACCCGTGTATGAGAAGCTTCCCCCGTCCGGGTTGTCGCCGGAAGAGGATTTGGAATACTCGCGGTTCATGCACCATTCCCCGGGTGTGACGGTATTGGTCATTGGTGCGCTGTTGTTACTAGATCGGTGGACCGCTCACCGGCATCGGCTGCTCAGGGTCGGCAGCGGCTTGACTTGGCTTGCGTTTGGAGCATTCTTATTTGTCTTTAGCGACTTAGAAGCCTGGCCGATAGGTCCTGCCGGGTTTGTCGAGAGTTTTTCTCTGTCCACGACCCACGAGTGGATTCAGCATCATCTCCTTTCCATGATTCCCATGGTGCTCGGAATCTACACGATGCTGTTTGGTTGGAAGGAACCCAGGCCTCTGTGGAGGTACGTCGCGGCCGGTATCGCGATGCTAGGCGGAGCTGCCCTCTTGATCCACCAGCATCTGGATCATCCGGGCATCGATTTCGTGAACATCCAGCATCGCTTCTTTGCCCTCACATCTTTCTTCATCGCTGTGAGCCTGGCACTGGAGGGAAGCGCGCGGTTCGCATGGAAAGGAAAGCCCTACCTGCTTCCCGCCGGGCTTCTGCTCCTGGGCGTCCAGTTAGCCCTCTACGTCGAGTGACGCCTGAACACAGGCCTGCTCAGGACGGTGTGTTGCTTTGCATGAAACGGCGGTCGGCGGTGGCATCCTGATCCGCTGGCTTGGTGTCCCATGGTGCCTACTCTTCTTTGGGCTTGCTCATCCTGCGCCTGCTGCGGAAACGGG
>VBOF01000270.1 GCA_005877855.1 Nitrospirota bacterium
TAAGTTCGTCGGCGAGACCTTCTCCCTCAATTATTATGGATACCGCAACGAAACGGTTCAGTACCGCGCGATCGCCTCCTATGCCACGAAAGTCGAGCGGACTTTCGAAGGGGGATATAAGAATACGGCAGTGGGCGGGGGGCGGTATATCCTTGCGGCCGAGGGCAACTGGTTCAAAAACGCCTTCTCCCGTTTCTTCGGCATCGGGAACCGCTCGCGTGATGAGGACGAAACGACTTACACCTCGCGGGAAGCGAACATCAGGCTCAGCGCCGGCCTCAACCTGGG
>VBOF01000271.1 GCA_005877855.1 Nitrospirota bacterium
GGGCAGAACTCCGATACCTTGCCGGTGACCCGGTCGTCGAACCGGGCCCCGACGGCGATGACGAGGTCCGAAAAGTGGACCGCCATGTTGGAGGCGTAGGAGCCGTGCATCCCCATCATGCCGAGCGACAGCGCGTGCGAGCCGGGGAAGGCGCCCAGGGCCATGAGCGTCATGTCCACGGGGATCTGCGTCAACTCGGCAAACTCCAGCAGCTCCGCCTGCGCGTTGGAGAAGATCGCGCCGCCGCCCACGTAGATGATCGGCTTCCTGGCCTTCTGGATGGCCTCCACGGCCTGCTTGATCTGCCACTTGTTCCCTTCGTAGGTCGGGTTATAGCCGCGGATGTACACGCGGTCCGGATAGCGGAACTCGCCCTTGTTCATCGCGACGTCCTTCGGGATGTCCACCAGCACGGGGCCCGGCCGGCCGGTCGCGGCGATGTAGAAGGCCTCCTTGATGATCTGCCCCAGGTCGTTCACGTCCTTGACCAGGAAGTTGTACTTGGTGCATGGCCGGCTGATGCCGACGTTGTCCGCCTCCTGGAAGGCGTCGTTGCCGATGAGATGGGTGGGGACCTGGCCGGTGAAGACGACGATCGGGACCGAGTCCATGTAGGCGTCCACCAGCGGAGTGACCACGTTGGTCATGCCCGGCCCGGAGGTGACCAGCGCGACGCCCGGCTTGCCCGTGGCCTTCGCGTAACCCTCCGCCATGTGGCCGGCGCCAGCTTCGTGCCGCGTCAGAATGACCTCGATATCCTTCTGCTGGTGCAGGACATCGAAGATCTTCAACACCACGCCGCCCGGGAGGCCGAAGATGGTCTTGACCCCTTCGCGCTTGAGGCACTCCACAAAGATTTCGGCACCCGTGAGCTTCATCGCAACTCTCTCTCCCCGGCCTAAAGGTTTTCTACGAATCAACCGCACGGCGGGCCCGATCCGGAACCCGCCGATAATGTCTTGAAATTCAGCGTAGTTGGAACGCACACGCTATCACGAAGGGGCACCAGCCGTCAACTCTGCACCCCTTGACAGACCTTCGGTGCACTCGCTACCGTGGGAGGAACATGGATCGTCTTATCGAGTGTGTCCCCAACATCAGCGAAGGCCGCAAGCCCGAGACCATTGACGCGCTGGTCCACGCCATTCAGGCCGTCCCCGGCGTCGTCGTGCTGGATCGCCAGAGCGACGCTGACCACAATCGCTCGGTCCTGACGTTCATCGGGCCACCCGAGTCCGTCGCCGAGGCCGCGTTTTGCGCGGCCGAAGAGGCTCTCCGCCGGATCGACCTCACCACCCACCGCGGCGAGCATCCCCGCGTCGGCGCCACCGACGTGATCCCGTTCGTCCCGATCCGCGGCGTGACCATGGACGACTGCATCCACTTGGCGCGGCTCGTCGGACACCGCCTGGCGGATGAGTTGCACATTCCAGTCTTCCTTTACGAGCACGCAGCCAAGGCACCGTTCCGCACTCGCATCGAGGACATCCGACGGGGCAGCCTCGAGGGGCTGAGCGAGCGGATGCGGATGAACCCGGAGTGGACGCCGGACTTCGGGGACGCGAAGCTGCACCGGACGGCCGGCGCCACCATCGTCGGGGCGCGCCGCCCGCTCATCGCCTACAACGTGAACCTCGCGAGCAGCAACCTGGATATCGCCAAGGCCATCGCCCTCACCGTGCGGGCGTCTAACGGCGGACTGCCCTCGGTCAAAGCCGTCGGCATCGCCTTGAAGACGCGCGGCATCGCGCAGGTCTCCATGAACCTGACCAACTATGAAGAGACGCCCGTCCACGTGGCGTACGAGGCAGTCAAGGCGGAAGCGGCCAAGCACGGCGTGGAGGTCCAGAGCAGCGAGGTGATCGGGCTGATCCCGGAAGCGGCCGTGGCGCAAGTCGCCGGGCACTACCTCAAGCTCGAAAACTTTTCCATGAGCCAGATCCTCGAAGCGCGCATGGCCCAAGTCATGACGCGGGACCTCTCCACGACGGTCGGTCAGTTCCTGGAGGCCGTATCGGCCCCCAATGTGGCGCCGGGCGGGGGAAGTGTGGCCGCCCTGACCGGCGCGGCTGCCATGGCCCTGGGCGTGATGGTCGCCGGGCGCCTGCTCGAAAAGGAAACGCAGCCCCAGAAGGTCGCCACGCTCCGCGCGAAGCGCGACCTCCTGATTCAGCTTCGCGATAGGCTCCAGGCGGCGATCCGCGAAGACGCCGCCGCTTACAACGCCGTGCTCCAGAGCTCCAAGCGCCCCATGCTTGACCCGGAGCGAGGCGCGGCCATCCAACAGTCCCTCAATGTTGCGATCGCGGTCCCCCTCGCAATCATGGAGCTGGCCGTGACCGGCCGGGACGTCCTGCGCGAGCTGATCCCCCTCGTCTCGCTGCCCCTGGCCGCCGACCTCAAAGCCGGCATCTTCACCGCGCGTGCAGCCGGCGAAGGCGCGCTCACCTGCATCAAGGCCAACCTGGACTCGCTGAAGGACGATCCCCGCGTGCCGGAGCTGCTGAAACAGCTCGCTCCGTATGAAGAGCGGCTCCGCCGGGACTGAGTTCTCTCCCTGACGCCTTGCAGGTTTGAAAAAGTGATCTCCGGCGGACAGACGGGCGTGGACCGCTCCGCGCTGGACGTCGCCCTGGAGTTGGGCGTGCCGGTCGGCGGGTGGTGCCCCAAGGGACGCAAGGCTGAAGACGGATCGGTCGCCTCTCGCTATCCGTTGACGGAAACGCCCTCTGAGCAATACTGGCAACGGACCGAACGGAACGTCCGCGACTCGGACGGCACGCTGGTCTTGACACGCGGCGCTCCAGCGGAGGGGACGGCCTACACGATTGAAGCAGCCCGGAAGCTGGGCAAGCCGTGCCTGGTGCTGGACCTGAGCAAAGGGCCTAGCGACTCAGACGTGCAAGCGTGGGCGGATGAGCACAAGGTGCGGGTGCTAAACGTGGCCGGCCCGCGCGAGTCCAAGTGCCCCGGCATCTACGCGCAGGCTGCGCAATTTCTCAGAACAATCTTCTCTCGCTAAGGCTAGCGGGTCCTGTCGCCGAATTACCGAGGCACCCGTTGCTCCTCAGTTGCAACGGGTCAATCGCTCGCGCTCAGCCGACCGGCCAGCGCATCTTGGGTGCTCCGCGAAGCGAAGCAAGTCGCACCTACGACGCGGCTGGCCGGCCGTCAATCAAGCAAGTCGCGCTGCGTTCCGCCAGGGTCCCATTCGGCGCCACCCGCTAGCTCTTCGCCGCTAGCTTTCCATCATTTCGAGGCGGGCGTCGAATTCGTGGCTGCATTGCGTACAGCGCACGCAGTCGCGCTCGACCGTGGCTTCATCAACGGGAACGGCCATCCCGCCGCAGTCCGGACAGCGCCGCAACTGCGCGGCCTCAACATCCAGCGTCTCAAACTTCGAACCGCGGAGACAGTACACGTGCTTTCCGTCAAGCTGCCAGGGCTTCCCGGCGTTGTCGACGACGGGCAAGGTGATGTAATGGTGCGCGGCGTAGTCCTCCAGTTCCTTCCTGGTTGTGAGTCCGCCCTGGATCAGCTTGCCGGTCTTCGCATCATACAGAGCGTCCCCCTTCACCATAACTTTGGTCGGTCCAAACTTCATGGCGCACCTCCTAGACCCGGATTATCCATGAATACCTACTGTGACGACCGATCCTCTCGAGGGGTTGCCCATTGCTCTTCAGGTTGCAATGGGCCATGGGCTTTTCTACTCAACGTACCGATGACCCGTTGCAACTGGGGGAGCAACGGGTGCCCCGTACGCCTGCGTCGTCCTCACTTGCGAGAAGCCCCGGCGGACTTCGGTCTCAAACGACTCGCGATTTTTTCCGGGATAGACGTTAGTTGGGTTTGGCTTTCTCCGGGTCATTGACCGTCTTGTCCACCAGCTCATCCATCTCGGCAAGGCCTCGCTCGAGCGCAGCCTCCCGGTAACTGCTGGCCGACCCGTACCCATGGTGCCGAGCGCACCCGCCCACCACCAGTGTCGTCGCAACCAAAGCCGGTATCAACATCTTGGCAGCCTTCATCTTCTACAACCTCCCTACAGGGCGTGAGGACAAGAAGCATAATCGTTCCAACGCGCGAGCGCAATAGTCATTGAAGCAAACCAATTGACCAATGGGACTCTTGTCTCTACAATGGCCGCGCCATGCCGCCTAAGACTCGTATCCACGCCCTCCTGGACAAGGAACGCACCCTCATCTTTCCGGGCGTGTACGACGCGCTGGGTGCGAAGCTCGTGGAGCGCGCCGGCTTTCCCTTGACCTTCATCTCCGGCTACAGCGTGGCGGCCACGCAACTTGGCTTGCCGGACTTCGGCTACCTGACCCAGACCGAGATGGTGGCGACCGCGAAGCGGGTCTGCGGGTCGGTCAAGATCCCGGTCATCATTGACGCCGACACCGGCTACGGCAACGCGCTGAACGTCATCCGCACCGTGAACGAGCTGATCGACGCCGGCGCCGCCGGCATGTTCCTGGAGGATCAGGTCTGGCCCAAGCGCTGCGGCCACATGAAGGGCAAGCGGGTCATCCCGGTCGAGGAGCACGTGCAGAAGATCCGGGCCGCTGTGGACACGCGCCGGGGCCGCGACTTCTTCATCGTGGCGCGCACGGACGCCCGCCAGGTCAACGGCCTGGAGGACGCGATCAAGCGGTGCCTGAAGTACAAGGAGGCCGGCGCCGACGCGCTCTTTATCGAGGCGCCCCGGAGCGGGGAGGAGCTGAAGACGATCGCCAAGGAGCTGTCCCCGCCGCTTGTCGCCAACATGCTGGAGGGCGGCGTGACGCCGCTGCTCACCAAGGACGAGCTGGAGAAGCTCGGCCTCCAGCTCATCGTCTGCCCGCTGACCGCGCTCTATGCCTCGGCCAAGGCCATGCAGGATCTGTTCAACCTGATCAAGACCAAGGGCACCACCCGCGACGCGCTGGACCGCTTACTTCCCTTCCAGCAGTTCCACGACCTCATCGGGCTCGACGCCCACTACGATCTCGACGAGAAATACCGCACTAAGGACGGGGATTAAGAGCGGGTCCTGTCGCCGAATTACCGGGGCACCCGTTGCTCCTCAGTTGCAACGGGTCAATCGCTCGCGCTCCGCCGACCGGCCAGCGCATCTTGGGTGCTCCGCGAAGCGAAGCAAGTCGCACCTACGACGCGGCTGGCCGGCCCTGAACCAAGCAAGTCGTGCTCCGCTTCGCCAGGGTCCCATTCGGCGCCACCTGCTAATGAAATTGTTTATCAGCCGGAACCGAGCCGAACCAGCAGTAGCGGTAGCGCGCGACGAGGCGGTAGGCGAAATACGCGAGCGGCCGGACCAGCGACACGCGCAGGATGGCATGCAGGACGCGTCCGCCGGGGAGCCCCGGCACCAGCGGGAGAAAGGCGTCCAAGCCTCGGCTGATCGTGCCGTCCGGCTCCACCAGAAACGCCACATCCGGCCGGCCCGGCTTGTACTCGGCGCCGAGCCGGGACGCGGCTTCTTCGCTCTGGTACGGGACGAACCGGATATCCGATTGTTGGGGTTCCGGCCCCAGCCGCTCCAGCCCTTCCTTCGCGGTCACGCAGAGCCGGCACTGGCCGTCATAGATCAGCGTCCGCATCACGCAAAGACCTTCGCAATCTGCTCAGGAGACAACGGCGCGAGCCGGGCGAGCGCCAGGTTCTCCCGCACATGATCCTCCTGCTTCATCCCGACCAGCGCCGTTCCAATGCCAGGCGTCGAACGGACGAACTGCAAGGCCCGCTGGGCGTCGGTGCCTTCGCCCAGCGCTTGAAGCAGGTCCGCCGGTAGACTGCGCGCGAGCCTTCCCTGCAGGATCGGCGCGCTGACCATCACGTACATGTTGAGCGCCTTGGCGGCCTCCAGGAGGCTCACCGTCACGCCGTTGAAGCTCTGCGTCTGCCAGGTCAGCGCCTCCGGCATGCCGAGGTTGTACGGCAACTGGATCACCCTGAAGTGATGGTCTGTGCCGCCCACTTCCTGCGCCAGACGCACCAGCGCCTCCAGCGAAAGATGGCCGCGGGCCTTGGGTGACACCCGGTAGCCATCCCAAGTCGCGGTCCCGTACACGCGCAGCTTGCCCTGTGCGACCGCCGCCTCGAGCGTCTCAAAGGCCGTGCGCATGCGCGTCATGAACTCGTCGCGCGACACCTGCTCGAGCTGAATCTCCGGATTATGCAGGTAGTACACGTCGAGACAGGCGAGCCCGAAGTTGGCCAGGCTGCTGTCGATCTGGTGGCGCAGGTAGATCGGGGTCATGCAGTGGCAGTCGGACACCACGTCCG
>VBOF01000272.1 GCA_005877855.1 Nitrospirota bacterium
GCTCTCACTCAGCAAGAACGGCAGCTCCGCCGGCTCTGGTGCGGAGAACGCGACGGTCTCAGGGAAAGCTGCTGTGGGCGACGCCGCAGGTGCGAGTACCCGCGGGACATCGCGAAAACTCGGTGCAGGCTCTGCGGCTTGCTCGACCGGCTGATCTGGTGCAGTTGGGGCCAGGGCTGACGACGACGCGAGGGACCGGGGCGATGCCTGGAGCGCCGGTGAGGGCGCGGGCGGTTCTGGCTCAAGCGCCACGAGTTCCACCTTCAGCCCCTCCAGTGGCGTGGGCGCCACTTGGGTCGAAAGCGTGAACGCGCCCAAGGCTACTCCCACCAGGCCGTGGAGCGCCACGGACAGCGCGACCGACACGCCGAATTCATGGTGCAGCGCCGCCGTCCACGTAAACGGCTTCATTGCTTCACCTCACGCACGATGCGCTGGACCCGCTCATCTTCCCCGCCCAGCTCCAGGTACTTCTTGTACGTCACGAGCGCCCGCGTAGTGTCCCGCATGTGGAACTCGTAGAACACCCCCAGGTTGTAGTAGGCCTCGGCCATCATCGGCCGCAGACGGATGGACTCCTCATACGCCTGCTCGGCCTCGCTGAACTTATGCTGGAGCGCATAGACAACCCCCAAGTTCATGTAAGCCTCGGCGTAGTCCGGTTTGAGCTTGACCGTCGTCCTGAACTCTTGCGCGGCCGGTTCCAGCTCGCCCTTCGACTTCAAAATGAAACCAAGGTTGTAATGCGCATCCACGAAATCCGGTCGCGCCACGACCGCTTTCTTGTAAGCCTGTTCAGCCTCAGCCAGGTTGCTGGCTTTTTCGGCCATTGTCCCCAGCAGATAGTAGGCGTCGGCATGGTCCGGCCGGAGCTTGACGAGTCGCGTCAACAAGTCCCTGGCCTCCTGGCTCTTGCCCTGAGACTCGTGCAGGTAGCCGAGGGCGTACAGGGCTTCCTGGTGATCGGGCCGCAGGGCCAAGAGCTGCGCATAGACCGTCACGGCGTTGCCATAGACATGCTGGCGCTCGTACAGCTGCGCCAGCGCGAAGAGCGCCTCTTCGTACTTCGGGTGGATGGTCAGAGCCTTCTTTAGTTCCTGCTCCGCTTCACCAGGCTTCCCTTGGGCTTGATAGACGAGTCCTAGGTTGTAGAAGGCCTCGGCAAAACTTGGATTGAGCTCGATCGCCTTTTTGAAGGCGTCGGCCGCGTCGGGCAAGCGGCGCTGGCCGTTCGCGTACACGATCCCCAGCAGATGGTAGGCTTCGGGAAACTTGGGACGGATTTCAATCGCCTTGCGCAGGGACTCGGCCGCCGCCTCGTACTTGCCCTGGGAGGCCTGCTGCATGGCTTGGCTGTAATACTTCTTGGCCTCGTCGGCGGCCCCTGCAACCGCCGCGCCCCACAGGACGCCGAAAGACAGGCTTGCCGCCAGTACGGACGCTTTGGCGCTTCGGATGCTCATCACGTGAACAGACTGGTGAGGCAGGACATAGGTCGCTACCATAGCGCAAGCAGCCGTGCAGGTTCAACATCCAGTCAAGCCGTTCAGCGACGGACCGACGCGGGACTTGCATCGTAACTGCGAACCAGCTCGGCGATCCGCTCTTCGGTCAGCAGGCTACCGAAGACGTGTTCCCGTACGATGCCCTGACGGTCAATCAAGAAGCTGGCGGGCAGGCCAACGACGCCGTACCGGTTGGCGACCCGGTTGTCGTGGTCCATCACCACCAGGAATGTATGGCCGTGGGTTCTTATGTGTTCGGCCACCCTCGCTGCGTCTTCCAGTTCATTGACGGCCAGCACGACAAAGCCTTGGTCGCGCAGCTTGTCGTAACTCGCCTGCATGGCCGGCATCTCCTCTTTGCACGGCTTGCACCACGTCGCCCAGAAATTGAGCAGCACGATTTTGCCGTGCAGGTCCGAGAGTCGGACCTCCTGTCCCCGGAGATCCTTGAGCGCGATCTCCGGAGCGGGACTGCCGACCACAGGCGGGCGACTGGCCATACCGAGAATTCCTACTACGCCGATACAGACACACATGCCTACAATTAGCTTTTTCACCTCTCCCCTCGCTTCAATCTCTCTGCCGCTTGTATTGACCAAGCTTACTTGAGATTAAACACACGGCTGACGCCGACAATGTAACTCACTCCTTGCGCTAGGTTGTTGTTGAAGTCCCTGACGACCGGGATTTGCGAATAAAAATAGACGGACGTCGCTGAGCCAACATCGACGTTGAACCCCGGGGAAAACATGAGCGTCGTGGAGCCTGTCGTCGGCACGGGACGATCTTTGATGGCCGTATCAATCGGATCAGGATTGCCTGGAGCATCAGGTGAATGCGCCAGAAACAAAGAAGAGCTGAAGGTATCGTGCACCAGATAGCGGTAATTGAGCTGGCCGATCAGGATCAACCAGTCCCAGGTTCGAAGGTTTGCCCCTCCGCTGAGAAGATATTCGTCCCCGTACTGGTAGCCCTTATTGTTTTTAAAGGTATGCCGATACGAGAAGGAGGCAAACTGGTTCAGGCGATGGGGAATCAGCTCATAGCTTTGATAGACCGAGCCGACTAAGCCCACTTGCCCACGGCCGAGCTGTAGTGTGGGCTCCTGCGTGCTCCCCGGGATATTGGACTGCGAACTATTCTTTCCGGTCGGAAGATCCACTCCGAATCCAAACACAAAGATATTACGCAACGAGCTCATGACATTGTATTTGGCGGTAAGCCGCACATCGCCGAGCCCATTGTCAGTGAATAATTCGGGCGTGCCCTGCCCGCCGGTATCAAGGCTGCCGAGCTCCGCAATGTGCCGATGAGAGATCACCCGGTAGGGTACGGTAAGCTCAAGCCCGAAGCGGTCTGTGACGCCGTAATTGAGGTCCAAAGTGTAGAATTGGTTGATCGTGCGGATCTCGCGGTGTTCATTGAGCGTCATCATCCGATTATCGGTATCCACTCCTGGAATAATGCCGTTGGTACCGGGAAGGAGGGTTCCTTGTGGGATGTAGTTGTACATGAGATTTGCCGTCAGGGTATCTTTCTGCGAAGCCCCCGCTTGCGATCCGATCACCAAAAAACAGGTTGCTGATCCGCAGCTTGCAAGGGCTTCGGACGCCCCACTGATCAAGACCAAAAGGGTCAGGGCAAGAGCCCAGGACCAGGCAATTTTCAACCGCCTCAGGGTCGTACCCATCTGTTCTCCTCCGCTAATCCCGCCCGATGATTGAACCAGTGATCGACGCCGGCTGCGCGGACGCATCCGGAGGTCGGACACTACGTTTGGGGCAGTGATTTAGAGGAGAACGGGAGGAGCGCGGGCCTGAAGCTGTGCGAAACAGTCAATCGAGCGCAGGCCGTCGAGGAACGGCAGCGCCGTTTCTACACCGACCGTGATCGCTGTAGCGTGCAACACAGCCGTGGCGACCGCGCCGGCTGTGCCGCACATCCATGCGCAGATGGCCGTGGCGTGCATGCTCGCATTGTGGTGCGCAGCATGCTGGATCTCATGCGCGAACGCGCTGCCGGTGGTCGCCCCCAGCATGAGGAGGATGACCACCGCGAGCGTACAGGCAATCGGTCTGAGCAGCGATCGAATCATCGGTCAGCCTTACCGAAATCTTGAACGCATCATACCGGCCCCGCTTGACGCTGTCAATTCCAACGC
>VBOF01000273.1 GCA_005877855.1 Nitrospirota bacterium
TCATGATCTCCACGTTCGGCTGTAACAACGGCCTGATCCTCGCCGGGGCGCGCATCTACTTCGCCATGGCGAGGGATCACGTGTTCTTCTCGAGTGTGGGGGCGTTGAACCGGCATCGCTCGCCCGCGCTGGCCTTGCTGGTGCAGGGCGCGTGGGCGTCGGTGCTGTGCCTGTCCGGCACTTACGGGCAGCTGCTGGACTTCCTGATCTTCTCGGTCCTGCTGTTCTACATCCTGACCATCGGCGGGATCTTCGTGCTGCGCCGGACCAGGCCCGGGATGGCACGCCCCTATAAAACCTGGGGCTACCCGGTGCTACCCGTTGTCTATATCGTGATGGCGCTGTTCATCGAAATCCAGCTGCTCCGCTACAAGCCGCAATATACCTGGCCCGGCTTGATCCTCGTCCTGCTGGGCATGCCGGTCTACTGGGTCTGGAAGAAGGCGACGGAGAAACGAGCATGAAGCGGGGTTGCGTTCGGGTGGAAGTTGTGAAAGGGACTTGGTTGGGAGGACAATGAGATAAGAATCCAGGAGGATTGACGTGGACCTCCAGCCCGGCGATGGCCTGCTGGTCGCGGACGTACAGAACGACTTCCTGCCAGGCGGCGCGCTGGGAGTCCTGCGAGGCGACGAGATCGTCCGGGTCCTGAACCGTTATGTGGCCGCGTTTCTGGCGCGCGGGCTCCCGATCTTCGCTTCACGGGACTGGCATCCTCCCGATCACTGTTCGTTTCGCGAGCAAGGTGGCATCTGGCCCGTCCACTGCGTGGTGGGCACAAAGGGCGCGGAGTTCCATCCAGACTTCCATCTCCCACCGTCTACACGAGTCATCTCAAAAGCGACTGCTCCCAAGAAAGAGGCCTATTCAGCCTTCGAGGGGACAACCCTGGACGAGCACCTGCGCAAGACCGGCGTGCGGCGCCTCTTCATCGGCGGGTTGGCGACCGACTATTGCGTGTTGAACACGGTCAGGGACGCGATCAAGCGCGACTATGCCGTCTGTCTCCTCACGGACGGGGTCCGGGCGGTGAACCTGAAGCCGGACGATGGCCGCAAGGCTGAGGAAGAGATGATCCGCCTGGGAGCCGTGCCGATTCGGGTGGAGAACCTGGCCGCATGAACCAGTCGTCGAGCGCGCTCTTGACCGATCTCTACCAGCTCACCATGCTGCAGGGGTACCTCGAGCAGCGCATGGAGTGCACGGCGGTCTTCGAGTGCTTCGTGCGCAAGCTGCCGCCTCGTCGCGGGTTCCTGGTGGCGGCCGGCCTCGAACAGGCGCTGAGCTACCTGGAAACCCTGCGCTTCACGCCGTGGGAGCTGGACTGGATCGCCAAGAGCGGCCGCTTCAGCGCGGCGCTGGTGGAATACTTGACACAGTTCCGCTTCACGGGCGACGTGCATGCCATGCCGGAGGGGACCGTCTTCTTTCCCGACGAGCCGATCCTGCGCGTGACGGCTCCGCTCCCGCAGGCGCAACTGGTGGAGACCCGCCTGAGCAATCTCCTCCATTTTCAGACGCTGATCGCGTCGAAGGCCGTGCGCGCAGGGCTGGCCGCCCCGGGGAAGGAGTTGGTGGATTTCGGGCTGCGAAGGGCCCACGGCGCGGAGGCCGGCCTGCTTGCGGCCCGCGCCAGCTACCTCGTCGGTTTTTCCGGGACGGCCACCGTGCAGGCGGGAGCCCTCTTCGGCATACCGGTGTACGGTACGGTGGCCCACTCGTTCATTCAAGCGCACGAGGACGAGATGGAGGCGTTCGAGCATTTCGCCCTGGCGCAGCCGAATCATGTCGTGCTCCTCCTCGACACCTACGACACAGAGGCGGCGGCGCGTAAAGTGGTCGCGCTCGCGCCGCGCCTGCAGAAGCGGGGCATCTCCGTCAAAGGCGTGCGGCTGGACAGCGGGAACCTGGCCGACCATGCGCGGCGGGTGCGGCGCATCTTGAATGACGGGGGCTTGCCGGACGTCCGGATCGTGGCCAGCGGCAATCTGGACGAGTATGCCTTGCAGGAGCTCATGGCCATCAAGGCCCCGATCGACTCCTTCGCCGTCGGTGCTCACATGACGACGTCCTCGGATGCGCCCTACCTCGACTGTGTGTACAAGCTGCAGGAGTATGCGGGTCGCGCCTGCCGTAAGCGCTCCGAGGGCAAGGCAACCTGGCCTGGGTGCAAGCAGGTGTACCGTCATTACGGGGCGGATGGGCGCATGGCCTACGACGTGCTGACGCTCGCCGACGAGGGGACAGATTTCAAATCTGTCCCCGACGGCACGGCGCTGATCCAACCTATCATGCGCGAGGGCCGGCGTCTGGCGCCCGCGCCCGCGTTGGTCGACGTGCGTGCTCGCGTCGCCGATGAACTGGCGCGCCTGCCGGAACACTTGCGGCGGCTGCAGGACGGCCCGCCGTACCAGGTCCGGGTCTCCCAGGCCCTGCGTGACCTGGCCAAGGCCTGTGATGAACGCCACTAGCGGAAGAGAAGCGTTTTAGGACTCGGGTGGTTGTGTCTCGGGTGGCTTGGGCTTCGGGGTGGCTTGGGACGACAGGGACTCCTTCAGCGCCTGAACGGCTCTCGCGTAATCCCCCGGGGTGGAGGCAAACGAGTCCGATAACACCTTGATCGCCTGGTTGATGGCTTTGGTCATTTTCGCGATTTGCTCTTCGGGCGTCATGCAGCGTTCTCCTAGTTAGTGCTTCTCCGTCCTGGCTTCGCGCCACACCATGACGGCCAGCCCGCCGGCGACGATGAACCCGACCACGCTGACCCACATCGGCATCACCAGGCCATTGATCACTACCTCCCAGCCGAAGATCAACCGGAGTACGTGCAGAACCGCCACGAGCGAGAAGACGACAATCGCGATGGTGGTGAACGGTTTCACAAACGGCCCAGGCGCGGTGGCAATGCTTGTGTGGAACGGTACACCGACATGGAAGGGAAAGTCCAGGGCGACGAGGTGATTCAAGGGAAGCGATCCGCCACCACCGGCTGGCCCGTGCCCGTCCAGTAGCCGGCGCACATGCGGGGCGTCGTGTGGCGGATCGCAAAATGGCCGTCGGGCGCCAGCACCAGCGCGCCGGCTGCGCCGAACCCTTCGACCTTCCGGATTCGCCGGTCCAGTTTCTCCAGCACCAGCCGGGTCGCCGTCGTGGGGCTCGCGCCCAGCGCCATGCGGTCCGTGATCTCTTTGGCCACCGCGATCCGGATGATGCTCTCGCCCAGGCCGGTCATGGAGACCGCCCCGGCTTCGTTGTCGGCATAGATTCCGCAGCCGATCAGGGGGCTGTCGCCCACGCGGCCGGGAAGCATGTACGCAATGCCGCCGGTGGACGTGCCGGCCGCGAGCGTGCCCCTTCGGTCCAGAGCCACGGCGCCGACGGTTTCCCCCTCACCCTGCCCTCTCCGGGGAGCCCGTTGCTCTTCAGAATGCAACGGGCCATGGGAGAGGGGAGAAAAAATGGCTTTGTACAGATGCAGCATCCGGCGCTGGGGTCCGGTGGCCGTCACGGCTTCGCGCAAGGCGTTCCGTCTTGCGGACGCTTGCGCTGAACGGCGGTGATGCCCGGCCTGCCGATCCAGCTTGAAGTGACGGGCGAAGCGCGTCGCGTGGGGACCGATCAGGAGGACGTGTGCGGTCTTCTCCAGGACGAGCCGGGCCGCGCTGATCGG
>VBOF01000018.1 GCA_005877855.1 Nitrospirota bacterium
CCCGCTCCCATTCGCCGGCGTCGGTGCGCAAGTTGCCCAGATTCGCCAGCGTGGTGCCGATGCCTCGCTCATCGCCGAGGATCTTCTGCAACTCGAGGACTTCCTGGTAGTACTGCTGCGCCTGTTCCCGCCGGCCGCTGACCGCGCAGACGTTACCCAAGTTGCCCAAAGTGGCGACCAGCGCGCGCCGGTCTCCGGACTGCCGGTCGCAGGCCAAGGCCTGTTGATAGTAGTCGTAGGCCTCCGTGTAGAGACCGCGCCCGAAGTACTCGTTGCCGATCTGATTGAGCCGGTCGGAGGACGAGGTGGGCATGGGCTCCCGGCGCGATCTACGAGTCAGGACTCGATCGCCCGCCGCACTGCCTCCCTCGCGCCTGCGAGGATCGAGGTCCCGTCTCCGACTAGGACCGCGTCGAAATTGTACTTGAGCAGCCGAGTGAGGGATGCCTTGGCCTTGTTCACGTCGGCGAACCTGTCGGCCGGCAGCAGATTGAGCTGGCCGGCCTGCCTGCCGATCAGCGCGTCGCCGAGGATCAGGTAGCCTTTGCCCATGTCGAGGAACAGCCCCGATTCGCCGGGCGATTTCATGTCCTTCAGATGAATGACCCAGAGCCCGCCCGGCAGCAGCTCACCGTCCTTGTAGGTCTTATCGACGGGAGTCTCCATCAAGGGCGCATCGGCCTCGGGCGCGTAGACTTTCGCCAAGAAGTCGCGCCGGCAGGCCTCGGCTTCGCGGACATGGTCCCGGTTCGTCAGCAGGATGTAGTCCACTGCATAGCCTTTGAGGATCGCCGTGCGGTCGGCGGTCTCCATCGGCGGTGGGTCCACCAGGATGCAATGATCGTTGACGGTAAGGAGCAGCCCGTTGAAGTCGAGCTGCTTCTCCTGGGAGAAGAAGGACCATTGCTGGATGCCGGGGGCGATGGTCTTCATATACACAACACGTAGGGGTACGGCGCGCCGTGCCCCTACAGTTCAGATTGGCGCAAGGGCATTCTGGACCTCGCTGGTGACCTTTTTCAGGATGCCGGCGTCTTCCGGGAGATCGAGAATGTCCTCCTCGCTGACCGTCAAGAACTTCCGCTGACCGCTCTTGGTCAGAGAGATCAGAAACATCCCCCGGCTCGGCGTCACGGGAATGACGACCTCCACCGACGGGTCAAGGCTTTTGACCACCTGCACGAACTTCTCCTTCCCTTCGTCGAACTCTTCCATCAGAATTTGCCTCCGGTCAGAGCACGCCTCCGCCCTTGCCCTGGGCTAGCAGCTTCTCCACTTCGGCCTTGATCACTTCCGCTGCACCGATCTCCATCGTTCCCACCCGCTGCCAGCGGATCTTCCCGTCCTGATTGATGATGTAGACATTGGGGATGAACCGCCCTCCGCCATAGAGCTTGTCGGTCTCCTTCTTGGGATCGACCATGTACGGATAGGAAACCTTGACCGGAAACTCCTTCAAAAACTCCTTCACCTTTTCCTTCGAGTTGCCGGCCGAATTCACACCCAGGACCTGGACGTTCTTGCCCTGGAACGCCTCGTGGACCTTCTGCAATTCGGTCCCCTGGATCAGGCACGGCTCGCAGATGTGGAAGAGGCCGAGCACCACCACCTTCCCCTTATACTGGGCCAGGCTGACCGTCTGGCCGTCAATCGTCTCCAGCGTGAAGTTCGGAGCGGGATCGCCGACCTTAAAGAAACCCTTCGCCTGAGCAGTGGCTGCCAACAACCCCACCATCAGGACGGCAATGATGACGCAATTCAGATGTTTCATGTCAAGGTCCTCCGTGCTTTCCAGGCGATCTTAACACGTCGAAAAAAGTGCGGGCAACCCGACACTCTGTCATCCTGAACGAAGTGAAGGATCTCTATTCAACGCCCAGATTCTTCGCGTTGCTCAGAATGACAATCGACTAGATCAGCCCGCGCTTCTGTAAATAATCCTTGTCTATCTTGATATCGGGCCGGCTTCCGCTCTCATGGCCGGGGAAGAGTCGCTCGACGTACTTGCCGACGAGGTCGGCTTCCAGGTTCACGGCATCGCCCACTTGCTTAATCCCCAGAGTCGTGACCTTGGCCGTGTGCGGAATGATGGTGACGCGGAACCCCCGATCGGTCACCTCGTTGAGGGTCAGGCTGATCCCATCCACCGTGACCGACCCTTTCGGCACGCAATAGCGCAAGACCTCGCGGGGCGCTTCGATCGTGAGCTGGAGGGCATCCCCCTCCTGGACACGCGCGCGGATAGTTCCGATTGCATCCACATGGCCGGTCACGAGGTGCCCGCCGAGGCGGTCCCCCAGCCGCATGGCCCGCTCAAGGTTCACCGGATCGCCGGCTTTCAACGATCCAAGCGTGGTGACCTTCGCAGTCTCGGGCGAGACGTCCGCTTTCATCTCCGTGCGGTCGAAGGCGACCACGGTCAGGCACACGCCGTTCACCGTCACGCTATCCCCGACCTTCAGGCCCTCTAGGACAGTCTGCGCCAGGATCGAGACGCTGCTCCCCTGCCGCGTCTTGCTGACCTCCTTGACGACCCCCATTTCTTCAATGATGCCGGTGAACATCTCGCGCTCTCCCAGTCTCTGAGAGCCTAGTACGGTCCACTCACCGCGTCAAGAAGCCGACCCGACAGGACGTTCCGCTCCAACCGAGGCGCGAAACACGCCCGCCGCCACCAGGACGAAGCCGGCGATGATCGGAAACGCCGCCTGGAAGCCCAGTGCGCCGATGAGCACGCCCGACAGGATCGGTCCCGAGGCATGGCCGATGTCCGTGATGGCCCCCTGCATGCCCATCGCCGACCCGAGCGTCTTAAGCTCTGACAGATCGGCGACGAGCGCCGCAGCCGACGCGTTCACGATCGCCTCCCCGAAGCCGAACAGCGAGGAGAGTGCCATCAGGCCCACAAACGACGTGGTAAACGGGACCGTGGCCAGCGACCCGGCGCAGATCACCAGTCCCAGCAGGATCAGCGGGCGCCGCCCGATCCGGTCGGACGCCCACCCCATCGTGGGACGGGACGCGAACGAAGTCACGCTTTGGACTCCGAACAACACGCCGGCCTGCGCCGCGTCCAGGCCGATCCCCACCGCATAGATCGGCAGGAACGCCATGAGCGTGCCGTTGGCCACCTGGCGCGCGCCATCGGTGGCGCTCGTCACCACGACACGGACATTCCCTAAGACCGTACGCGCCCCGCGGGCCATGTCGCTGATCACCGCCGCCGGCCCCGGGGGACGTACAGCGTTATTCGTTAAACGTTCAACGGATGATTCGCCACGATTAACGTTTAACGATGCACGTTTAACGTCTTCCCAGCGATCAACGCGACCAGGGACAGGCGGCAAGCGCATCAGGAAAAAGAGCAACACGGCGATTACGCCGAGCGTGCCGGCGGTGACGAAAGCGGTCGAAAACCCCGCCACTTGTAGAAGCCACCCGCCCAGCAGAGGACCCAGCATCGCGCCGGCCTGCGTCGCCGCCGTGTACGCCCCATAGGCAGCGCCGCGCGCCTCTCGACGCAGATCGGCCACAACGGCCAAGGCGATCGGCGCGAACACCGCGGTCGCCACACCATGCGCGAAACGGAGCACGACCAGCCACCTCACATCGGTGATCAACAAGTAGCAGAACGGCGGGAGCGCGAAAGCCAGCAGACCGACCAGCAAGAGCCAGCGTCGGTCATACAAATCCGACAGCGCCCCTGCCGGCCATTTCAGAAACACACCCGTTAGCGTGGAGGCCGAGACGATGAAGCCGATGGCCTCCGGGCTGGCGCCCAGCGACTGGGCGAACAGGGAGAGCACCGGCATCCGGACGAGGTTGTAGCTGATGAAGGCGAACAGCCCGACGCCGCATAGCAGGATGAATGGTCGCGTCAAGCCTGGCCTCTTTAACGGGGCCTGCCTTCGACGAGGATGTCGTGGCCGACCCGCGTGACCGACGTCACTTTCAGCGGCAATGCCTCACTGAGTTTCTTGGGCGACACCCCACCGACTGCGTCTATCGCGTCCCGCCCCCCTAGGATCTTGGGCGCCACGAAAAAAAGCAGCCGGTCCACGACCCCCTCGCGCAGGGCAGAGGCATTCACTTCCGCGCCACCTTCGATCAAGAGCGACGCGATCCCTCGCCGCCCCAATTCTTTCAACAGGCCACGCCACAAGATGCGCCCGTGTCGCGCCGGCAGCACCACGACGTGAGCGCCCGTCTTCTCGACCGCCGCCCGCTTCGTCGAAGATCCGGATGAGGTGGTCACGATCAACGTGGGTGCCCGTCCGTCGGTGAGCACTTTCGCCGTCATCGGAATGCGTAGAGAGGGATCAAGCACCACGCGTAGCGGGACCCGTCCGCGTGAAGAACCTGTGCGAACCGTGAGACTCGGGTCGTCCACTAGGACGGTCCCGATGCCCACCAGAATCGCATCCGAGCGGGCACGCAGGAGGTGCACCATCTTCTGGGCCGCGGGGCTGGTGATCCAGCGCGATTCGCCCTTGGCCGTGGCGATCTTGCCGTCCAAGGTCGCCGCGACCTTCAACGTGACTAACGGCCGACCGGTCGTGATCAGCCTGCGGTACGGCTCGATGAGCCGCTCGGCCTCCTCGGCCCCCACGCCTACGTTGACTTGCAGCCCGGCCCGCCGCAACACAGCTAACCCGCGACCACGGACATGGGGGTTCGGATCACGTATCGCCGCCACCACCCGCTTAATGCCGCTCGCAATGATGAGCGGAACACACGGTGGGGTGCGCTTGTTGAGATGGCAGCAGGGCTCCAGCGTGACGCACAGCGTTGCGCCGCGGGCTAGCCGGCCCGCTTGGCGCAAGGCCATCACCTCGGCATGGGGCCCGCCGGCGCGCCGATGGTACCCCGCGCCGACGATCGTGCCCTGGCGTACGACGACCGCGCCCACCGGCGGATTCGGGTTGGTCCGGCCCGCGCCACGCCAGGCCAGCGCAAGGGCCCGCGCCATGAATCGCTCGTCCTGTGAAAAAGGGGACAGGCTACTTTTTCTGATAGCCATAAAAAAGTAGCCTGTCCCCTTTTGGGGTCCCTTTTGGGGTCAACAATGGGTGGTTAACGACGCGCGCGTCGGTGGGGAGCCGTCCGTGCCCGTCGAACCAGTCTGCTCGAAGCGTGTGGACCAGCTTTCGCATCATCTGCCGCCTTGATGGCGGCCTGTGCCGCGGCAAGCCTCGCGATCGGCACCCGGTAGGGCGAGCAACTGACATAGTCGAGACCGAGGATGTGACAGAAGGCGATGGACGCGGGATCGCCCCCATGCTCGCCGCAGATCCCCAGCTTGAGATCCGGCCTCGTCATCCGGCCCCGCTCGATCGCCAACTTCATAAGGCCTCCGACCCCTTCCTGGTCGAGCGTGGCAAAAGGATCGGCGTCGAGGATGTTGTCGGGAGTCTCGCTGACCCGCAGGCCGCAGGCCCGGCACTGCATGGTCTTCTGGTCCACCTCGCGGCTCAGGCACCGCGGGCAGCGGTCACGTCGGTTCATGTAAAAGTCGGTAAACTTCGCGGCGTCGTCGCGGGAGAAGCCGAACGTCGTCTGGGTGAGATCGTTCGTGCCGAACGAGAAGAAGTCCGCCTCGCGCGCGATCTTGTCAGCGGTGATCGCCGCACGCGGCAGCTCGATCATGGTCCCGACGAGATAGGTGAATTTCGTCTGGTAGCGGCGCATCGTGTCGGCGGCGACTTCCCGCACCAACTCCTTCTGGGCCTTCATCTCGGCCGCCAGCCCGACCAGCGGGATCATGATCTCGGGCACGACCTTGATGCCTTCCTGCATGACCTCGCAGGCCGCTTCCATGACGGCCTGCACCTGCATCCGGGTGATCTCCGGCATCGTGATCCCGAGGCGGCAGCCGCGAAGGCCGAGCATCGGGTTGAACTCGTGCAGCTCCTCGATGCGGGCCAGCAGTTTCTGCTTCTCGACGATGCTCCCCGGGTCGGCCCGGTTCAACTCCATGCGCGCGATCTCCACCATCAGCTCCTCGCGCTTGGGCAGAAACTCGTGCAGCGGGGGGTCCAGCAGGCGGATGGTGACCGGAAAGCCCTTCATGGCGCGGTAGAGTCCGATGAAATCGCTCTTCTGCAGCGGCAGCAGCTTGGCCAGCTCGCGCTCACGGTCCTCACGGGTCTTGGCCAGGATCATCTGTTGCATAATCGGGACGCGGTCCTCGGCGAAGAACATGTGCTCGGTCCGGCAGAGCCCGATGCCCGCCGCGCCGAAGCCGCGCGCGATGATCGCCTGTTCCGGGATATCCGCATTGGCCCGCACGCCGAGCGTCCGGAACTCGTCAGCCCATTCCAACAGCGTGGAGAAGTACCGGTACTTCTCGGAATCCGCCAGATTGAGGGTGCCCTGAATGACCTGGATGATCTCGGACTCGACGACCGGGATCTGTCCGGCGTACACGGCGCCCGTGAAGCCGTTGATGGAAAGATCATCGCCTTCCTTGAGCGTTCGCGGGCCGAAACGCACCAGCCCATCGGCCCCCACGTCCAGCGCTTCGCACCCCGCCACGCACACCTTGCCCATCTGGCGTGCGACCACAGCGGCATGGCTTGTCATGCCTCCCTTGGCCGTGAGAAACCCGACGGACGCGTTCATGCCGTGGATGTCGTCAGGGCTGGTCTCGCGGCGGACGAGGATCGCGCGCTCGCCTCGCTCCTTCATCTCCACCGCGCGCTCCGGCGTGAGCGCGATCTTGCCAGCCGCCGCGCCTGGTCCCGCCGGCAGGCCTTTACCCACCGGCTGGTGGTGGCCTTCTTGTTTGGGGTCAAAGATGGGATAGAGGTACTGGGCGAGTTGCTCCGGTCCGACGCGCATCACCGCCTCGCGTTTGGTGATCACGCCTTCATTGACCAGGTCCACTGCAATCCGCACGGCCGCGATGCCCGTGCGCTTCCCGACCCGGGTCTGGAGCATGTACAGCTTGCCTTCCTGGATCGTGAACTCCAGGTCGAGCATGTCGCGGTAGTGACGCTCGAGCTTCTTATAGGTCTTCATGAGGTCCTGGTAGGCCTGCGGGAGCGGCTTCGCCAGGGCCTGGACCGGCAGCGGCGTGCGGATGCCGGCGACCACGTCCTCTCCCTGCGCGTTCAGCAGACACTCGCCGAAGAAGTTCGGGAGTCCCGTGCCAGGGTCTCGTGTGAAGGCCACGCCGGTTCCGCTCGTCTCTCCCAGGTTGCCAAACACCATCGCCACCACGTTCACCGCCGTGCCCCAGGAATCCGGAATGTCATAGAGCCGCCGGTAGGTGACCGCGCGCGCCCCGTACCAGGAATTGAACACCGCATTGATTCCCATCTTGAGCTGCTCGTACGGATCGTCCGGAAACTCGTGCCCGGTCTCCTCCTTCACAATCCGCTTGTAGTGTGCGACCAGGCCCTTCAACGCCGCAGCCGCGAGATCGGTGTCATGAACCGCGCGCGTCTCGGCCTTCTTCTCTTTCAGAACCTCCTCGAACCGCTCGCGCTTGAGGTCCATCACGACCGTCGAGAACATCGCAATGAATCGCCGGTAGGCGTCGTAGGCAAACCGCTCGTTGTTCGTCTTGCGGATGAGCCCCTGGACGGTCCGGTCGTTGAGCCCCAGGTTCAGCACCGTGTCCATCATGCCGGGCATGGAGGCCCGCGCGCCTGATCGGACCGAGACCAGCAGGGGGTTCGACGGATCGCCGAACTTCGACCCCATGGTCGATTCCAGGCGCTTCATGTACCGCAAGACCTCCTCCCAGAGTCCCGGAGGATCCTTCCGCTTGTTTTTGAAGTAGGCCACGCAGGCTTCGGTGCTGATGGTGAAGCCGGCGGGGACCGGCACGCCCAGGTTGGTCATCTCCGCCAGGCCGGCGCCCTTACCGCCTAACAGGTCCTTCATGTCCCCGTGCCCTTCCGCCTTGCCGTTGCCGAAGAAGTAGACGTATTTCTTAGTGGCCACGATTCCCTCGTATAAAATCTAAATTATCGGTTTACCCATTAAGCTATAACCATCATGAATACAGCCATTATGCCTGCTCGACATTGACCTTGGAAAAGTCGGCGTACTGGCGGAAGAGGTTCCGCACGCGGACCAGCAAGGCCAGCCGATTACGCCGGAGCGCTTCGTCCTCGACCATCACCATCACTCCGGTAAAGAAGGCGTCGATACGGGCCTTGAGTTTGACCAAGGCCTCGAGGGCGTCCTTGTATTTCTCATCCTTTATGAGTCCAGGAACCACCTCTTCAGCCGCGCACACGGCCGAATACAAGCTCTTCTCGACCTCTTCCTTCAGCAACCCACCGTCCACTTTGTCCTCGGTCTGAGCCTTGGTGATGTTCTCGGCTCGCTTGAAGGCGATCACGAGGGCCTCGAATTCCGGCCGGAGCGCGAAGGCCTGCAGGACCTGACTCCGGACCAGGATGTCCCGCGAGTCAAACGTGCCCGACTGCCATCGAGCCAGGACCGCCTCCACCAGATCGCCACGCAGCCTGGTGACCTCCTGAGCATAATACCGCAGTCGCTCGCTGAAAAAGCGCTGCAGCTCGCCGGCGGCCTTCCCCTCCACCGGGATTCCCTGTTCCTTTAAAAGTCGGACAGCATCCTGAATCGTCGCATTGAGACCTAACGAGAGCTCGCCTTCGACCAGGATGCGGATGACGGCATAGGCATGACGCCGAAGAGCGAACGGATCCTGGGATCCAGACGGCACGAGACCCACTGAAAAGAACGCCGCAAGGGTGTCGAAGCGGTCGGCAAGGGAAAGGATCTTTCCGGCAAGGCTCGCCGGGATGGCATCCTCCGCGAAGCGGGGCAGGTAATGCTCGGCGATCGCGTCAGCCACCGCCTTGGGCTCGCCGTCGTGCAGGGCGTACTCCCGTCCCATGATCCCCTGCAGCGTCGGGAACTCCCCGACCATGCCGGTCACCAGATCGGCCTTGCAGAGCATGGCGGCCCGCCGACAGTGCTCGACCGTGTCGAGGTCGCCGAGCGTATCGGCCAACTTTGTGGCCATGGCCGTGACGCGCCCCACTTTCTGATAGAGGGTGCCGAGCTTCTGGTGAAAGGTCACTCCCTTGAGTTTTTCGATTCGACTCTCCAACCGCGTCTTGCGGTCTTCGTCGAAGAAAAACTTCGCATCCGCCAGGCGCGCCGCCAGCACCCGCTCGTTGCCGGCCTGGATCGTCGCCTCGCTGCCGCGCATGTTGACCACCGCGACGAAATACGGGAGCAATTTGTCGTCCCTGGCGAGCAAAGGGAAATATCCCTGATGCTCCTTCATCGCTGTACTCAACACAGCCTTCGGCAGGTCGAGATACCGCGAATGGAAGGAGCCGATGATCGCCCGCGGCATCTCCACCGAAAAGACGGCCTGCTCCAACAGAGCGTTGTCCCGAACGAGCAGACCATTCTTCTGTTTGGCAATGTTTTCAATCTTCTTGGCGATCATGTCACGCCGCCGGTCAGGATCCACGACCACGCCGGCTTTTTCCAGCGCCTTCTCATAGGATCGGAAATCCCTGACGCGCATCGGACGGCCGGAAGAGAGAAAACGATGGCCGATGGTCGTATCTCCGGCCGTCAATCCGGCGAACTCGAACCGGACGGGCTTGCCGCCGTAGAGAGCTAACAGCCAGCGGACAGGACGCGCAAACCGGACCTGCGTCGCGTTCCACCGCATGGCCTTCGGAAACGAAAGACCGCCCACCAACTCGGAGAGAAACTGTGGTAAGAGCACCGCCGTCTTGCGACCGGGGTCTTTCTTGACGGCGAACAGGTACTCGCCCTTTGGAGTGGTCCTGACCACGAGCGCCTTCACCGGCACGCCTTGCGAGCCCGCAAAGCCGATCGCTGCCTTGGTCGGCTGGCCCTGCGCGTCGAACCCGACAGCCTTGGACGGGCCCATCACCTCCATAGAGATTGGCTCCTGGTGATCTGCCAACCCTTGAACCCAGAGCATCAGGCGGCGGGGCGTTCCCAGAGTCTTCAGGTCCCCGTGTCTCAGCCGGTGTCCCGTGAAGAGCTGCGTGGCCTTTTCCCGCAGATCGGTGAGAGCCGACGGCACAAACTGCGCGGGGAGTTCCTCGGTCCCGATCTCCAGCAGCAGCTCGTGGCCCTTTTCCGGTTTGCGTGTCATACCGTCCTCTTGCTGAGCATCCCGACGTGGGTCCGGGAGGGGCGCCCTTGGCTGGGCCCCCTCCCGCTTGAATAACCTTCCGCACAGACACGGGCCAACCCCCGGACGCGAGCGATGTAAGCCGTCCGCTCGGCGACGCTCAGTGCGCCCCGGGCATCCAGCAGGTTGAACAGGTGCGAGGCCTTGATGCAGCAATCGTACGCCGGCAAGATCAATCCCTGCTCGGCCAGCCGCTTGCCTTCGGCCTCGTAAGCCGTGAAGGTGGACATCAGCACCTTCACATCGGCGACCTCGAAGTTGTACTTCGAGAACTGGACTTCGTCCTCATGGTGGATGTCGCCGTAGGTCACGCCGTCCGTCCAGAGCAGGTCGAACACGTTGTCCACCCCCTGCAGGTACATGGCGATCCGCTCTGTCCCATAAGTAAGCTCGACCGAGATCGGATTCAATTCAATCCCTCCCACTTCCTGGAAGTAGGTGAACTGGGTGATCTCCATCCCGTCGAGCCGCACCTCCCACCCGAGCCCCCAGGCCCCGAGCGTGGGCGACTCCCAGTCGTCCTGCATGAACCGGATGTCGTGCTGCTTGGGGTTGATGCCGAGCGCGCGAAGGCTCTGGAGGTAGAGGTCCTGGACATCGTCCGGCGAGGGTTTCAGGATGACTTGGTACTGGTAGTAATGCTGGAGGCGGTTGGGGTTCTCTCCATACCGCCCGTCTGTCGGCCGCCGGCAGGGCTGCACGTAGGCCGTGCGCCAGGGGTCGGGGCCCAAGACCTTGAGAAACGTGGCCGGATGGAACGTCCCCGCGCCAACTTCCAAGTCATAGGGTATGTGGATGACGCAACCCTGGTCGGCCCAAAAATGATGCAAGGCGAGGAGCAGATTCTGAAGGGTCACACTTGCAGTCTCCCGATCAGAACATCGGAGGGGCTTCACCCTACACAAGTGCGGTGGGAATTGTCAATTGAACGTCCGGCCGGTGCGACGGACCCAATTGACTGTCCTGCCGCCATTTGCTAGTCTCCGCCAAGCTTGGCAAGTCCGCACGTTCTCTCTATATACTATATAAAGGAGAGTTCTCCGTGCCACCCACGTCCATCTCCACCGATTCCCTGGTCCCCACGCTGAATCACTACGCCGCCCGGTTGCGGATCCTGAGCGTTCGCTCCACGACCGAAGCCGGAAGCGGGCATCCGACGAGTTGCTGCTCGGCAGCAGACATCGTCGCCACCCTGTTCTTCGCGGTCATGCGGTTCGACCCGAAAAACCCCAAGTACCCGAACAACGACCGGTTCGTCCTGTCCAAGGGCCATGCGGCGCCGCTCTTATACGCGGCCTGGGCCGAAGCCGGTGCGTTCAATCCGGACGAGCTGTTGCGCTTGCGGACCATCGAGTCGGACCTCGAAGGCCACCCTACGCCCAGATTGAACTTTGTGGATGTTGCGACGGGCTCGCTCGGCCAAGGGCTCAACGCCGGCATCGGGCTGGCCATCAACGCCAAGTACCTGGACAAGTCTAGCTACCGCACGTACGTCGTGATGGGCGATGGCGAGTCCGTGGAGGGCTCCAACTGGGAGGCTGCCGAGATCGCGCGCCACTACCAGCTCGACAATCTCTGCGCGATCGTGGACATCAACCGTCTCGGCCAGAGCGATCCCACTCTTCTGCAGCACGATGTGGAGACTTACCGCTCGCGGTGGAGCGCGTTCGGCTGGAATGCTATCCCCGTGGACGGACACGATGTCGCCAAGCTCTTGGACGCGTTCGCCCAGGCGGCCCGGACGAAAGGTCGGCCGACCGTCGTCCTGGCCCGCACACTCAAGGGGAAGGGCATTTCATTCGTCGAGGATAAACCGGACTGGCACGGCAAGCCTTTGAAGAAAGGCGAGGAAGCCGACAAGGCGCTGGCCGAGTTGAGCGCTCGGCTCCTTCCCACGCCGCCGACGGTGGAGATCCGCAAGCCGGATCCGATTTCTCTATCACCGGCGCCGGCCAAACCGGTCGCGCCTCCGGAATACGCCCCCACGGACTTCGTGGCCACGCGGGAGGCCTTCGGCGCGACCCTGGTCAAACTGGGAGAGGCGAACCCTCGCGTCGTCGTCCTCGACGCCGACGTCAAGAACTCGACGTTTACCGACAAGTTCGCCAAGAAGTTCCCCGAGCGGTTTTTCGAGATCTTCATCGCCGAGCAGAACATGATCGGGATCTCGGTCGGACTGGCCAGCCAGGGCAAGATTCCGTTTGCAGCCACCTTCGCCTGTTTTTTGACCCGGGCCTACGACTTCATCCGCATGGCGGCCATCAGCCGGGCGAACATCAAGCTGATGGGCTCCCATGTCGGGGTATCCATCGGCGAAGACGGGCCGTCGCAGATGGGACTCGAGGACCTGGCCATGATGGCCGCGCAGCCGGGCGTCGTGGTGCTCTATCCTTCCGACGCCGTCTGCACCCATTGGCTGACAGCGCAGGCCGCGGACCACCAAGGGATGGTGTACATCCGCACCGGAC
>VBOF01000019.1 GCA_005877855.1 Nitrospirota bacterium
CCCTCGATATTCTTCTTGACGGTGTCGGACCGCGCGATGCCCTGGTCCTTCATCGTCATGATCCCTTCCCGCGTGAACTTCACCAGGCTCACATACACCGGCATAGCACTCCTCCTTTCGCGGTTCGGCGAACGAGCCGAGGCCATCGATGTCGTTCTCGGTCGAATAACACCGAACTATCCTAGGATGATGACAATTCTAATCCTGAACAATTAAGAGGCACAAGCTGCCAAACAATGGGATTGGATTCTGCCAGGATTTGTGGTACCGTGTGGCGTCAGTTCTTACGTGTCTTGCTACGGCAGCATTCCTTCGTGTTCTTGATCCTCCGTTTCCCCTAACTAGGAGATCGCTGCGACGACTATGCCCACAGCCTCAGTCCAGACGCTGACTCGGCAGTATTGTTATGGGACGATCTTCCTCTTCGGTCTCGTCACAGTAGGCGCCCTGATCGGGCTCCCCACCTATGCCTATTTCTTCGACTACACGTGGGTGGATTGGGCCATGTTCGGTCTCCTGTACGTCATCACCGGCCTGGGGATCACGGTTGGCTATCATCGTCTCCTTGCTCACCGGAGTTTTGACTGTCCGAATTGGGTCAAAGGCTGCTTGTTGGTCGCTGGTGGATGGGCGCTGGAGAACTCGGCGCTCACGTGGGCCGCGGCCCATATCCGCCACCATGCGTGGTGTGACCAGGAGGCAGACCCGTACAACGCACAGCGAGGGTTCTGGTACAGCCATGTCGGATGGATCTTTTTCAAGGACCCGTACGCCGATGACGAGAGATCCGCGTCGCGCCTGCGGCAGGATCCGCTGGTGCTCTGGCAGCACCGGTACTACGCGCCGCTCGTGCTCTCTGGGCTGTTCTTACCCTTCGTGGTGGGCTATCTCTATAACGGCTGGGTGGGCGGCCTTGGCTGTTTTCTGCTGGCGGGCGTGGGGCGCACCTTCTTCGTGCTCAATTCCACCTTCTGTATCAATTCCATCTGCCACCTCTGGGGCAGGCAGCCCCATACACGGGCGGACTCAAGCCGGGACAGTTGGGTGGTGTCGCTCCTGACCTTCGGCGAGGGGTACCACAATTACCATCACGCTCACCAGCGTGACTACCGGAACGGACCCCGATGGTACAACTTTGACCCTTCCAAATGGATGATCTTCGGACTATCAAAGATCGGGGCGGCTTGGAATCTCTGTCGCGTGCAGCCTGAGCGGACGCGATTTGTGTCCTAGCGAAAGACGAAGGACCATGATAACCCTTCATACTCCAGGACCTTGGCATATGCTGGTCTATCTCAACGAGACGGGCGAGCAATCGCCTCCTCATATTGTCGGGCTTCATGACAACTACGAAGTGGCTGATTGTTGCGGAATTGATGAAACAACCGACCAGGCCAATGGGCGCTTGATTACCGCTGCTCCGGAACTTTTGAAAGCATGCGAGGCGGCAATCGCCGCCTTATCGGAGGATGCCCCAGGCTGTATGCCAACGGAAGCCAATCGCATGGCGGTAAAACTGTGCCACGCCGCCCGTGACAAAGCCTGCGAGCTATAGGTACAGAACGGAAGCTTGATTCGTGCTGCCGGGGCGGTAGCCGTTGGGATCGAGGGTCACGGTGGCGAAGCCCAGTGCGGCGAGTTTGATCGTGATCTGATCTCGCATCGCCGGCTCGAAGAGCCGCGCGAGTTCATCCTGTCCCACCTCGACCCGCGCATGCCCACCGTGGTCCCGCACCCGCACCTGACGGAACCCCTCATGGAGCAGGAGCGCTTCGGCTGCTTCGACCCGTCGGAGCCGCTCCACCGTGATCGCCTCGCCGCGGGCGATGCGCGAGGAAAGACAGGCGGCCGCAGGCTTGTCCCAGTTCGACAGCCCCAGCCACCGCGCCGCCGCCCGGACCGCCGCCTTGTCCATGCCGGCCTCCACCAAAGGGCTCCGCACACCGTACTCGCGCGCGGCTTGGAGGCCGGGACGATCGTCGCCGAGATCATCGCAGTGCGCCCCGTTCACGACGACGGCGAGTCGCAGGCGCGCGGCCATGGGCACCAGCGCCGAGTAGAGGTCCGTCTTGCACCGGTAACACCGGCTGGCGGTGTTCATGACGAACTCAGAGTCACGGAGCTGATCAGTCTCGTGGATGATCTGGCGGGCGCCGATTTCCGCGCAGAGTGTTTGCGACACGGCTAGCTCTACGGCGGGGAAAGTAGGGGACACCGCCGTGACGGCAACGGCTCGTGCTCCCAGCACGTCGTGCGCCACTTTCAGGACGAGCGTGCTGTCGACGCCGCCGGAAAAGGCGACGAGCACGGAGCCCATGTCGCCCAAGATCGCCCTGAGAGGGTCGAGCGCGAGGGCCTCCGACCCGACGTCATTTCGTGATGGAGACGACATTGGCGTCAATCTTGGCTTCGGCCAATTTGGCGACGACGACCAGGGCATAGTGGTCGGGGTTGAGATACTTCTGGGCCACCCGTAACACGTCCTCTTTCGTCACGGCCGCGATCGCCTTGGGGTACTCATCGAAATAGCTCAGGCCGAGGCCGTGCAGCTCCACGAGGTTCAACAGCGAGGCCAGTTTCGCAGTGGTGTCCAGGCGCAGCGGGAAGCTCCCGATCAGGTACGCTTTGGCGTCGGCCAGCTCTTGGTCGCCGACCGGTTCGGTCCGGATGCGCTTGAGTTCCTGGAACACGCTGGCGAGGACCTGGTTCGCCGCCGCGTTCCGGGTCTGTACGTGCACAGCGAAAGAACCCGGCATGACATTCGCTTCAAAGACGCTGCCCACGTCGTAGGCCAGGCCCTGCTCGTCGCGGATCCGGCGCACGAGTCGCGAGGAGAACCCGCCGCCGCCGAGGATGTAGTTCATCACCGCCACGGCGTAGAAATCCGGATTCCGCCTGTCAATGCCCACATGCCCCAGGACGATGGTCGCCTGCGTGAGGTCCTTGTCGATCAGCTTGAGCGTCGGCTTCGGCAACGGCTCCGGGGCGGGGAAGGCCGGGAGCGGGAGTTCTTGGGGCGTCCATCTGCCGAAATGCTTCTTCACCAGAGCGAGGGCCTCGGCCTCCCGGAGATCGCCGACGATGGCCATGATCGCGCGGTTCGGGCGGTAGAACTTGTCGTGGAACTCGACCAGGTCTTGCCGGGAGAGCTTCGTCACGGTCTTTTCGTCCCCGTTGGCCGGCCGCCGGTAGGGATGGCCCTTGAACACGAGCTCGTTAAAGGCCTTGGTGGCGATGATGCTCGGTTCGTCTTTCTCCGACTGGAGGGAGCCCACCAGCTCGTCGCGGACGCGCGCGACCTCCTTCGGGTCGAACTTGGGATGCATGAGAATATCCGCCAACAGGGTGAAGCCGATGTCCGCATCTTTGCGCAAGATCCGCAGTCTCGCCGTCGCGGAGTCTTCTCCTCCCTCGGCGGCCAGCTCGCCTCCGAGGAACTCGATTTGCTCGGCGATCTGGGTTGCGCTCCTGGTCTTGGTGCCTTCGTCGAGCATCTCCGCGACCATGTTCGACAGGCCGGCCTTGGCGTCCGGATCATAGACGGCTCCTGCTTTCACCAACACGTTCACTGTGACGATGGGCAGGAAGGGCTGGTCGACGATGAGCACGGTCATACCGTTCTCCGTGACCACGCGGGTCGGTTTGATTTCAGCGGCGTGCGACGCACCCGAGAGGAAGCCATCACAGATGAGCGCGGCGATGAGAAGTGCGGCGCGGATCATCGGGCACCTCCCATCGCCTCGGCACGGTCGGATCTCGACGGCAAGGGAATGAGGATGCCGACTGTGCGGGTGTCCTCGTTCAGGTATTTCTTGGCGACACGATGGACGTCCTCTTTGGTGATGCCTCGGAGCTTGTCCACATAGTCGGCGACGTACTGCCAGCCTGCCCCGACGGTCTCAGCCGTGCCGAGCAGCATGGCCTGTCGGAAGACGGAGTCCTGCTCGAAGAGGTAGCGGGCCTCCACCTGGTTCTTGGCCTTCTGGAGTTCGTGGTCCGTCGGCGGCTCTTTCTTGAGCCGATCAATCTCAGCCAGCACGGCCCTTTCCACGGCGGCGATTCTCACGGCGGGCTTGACAGTCGCGTAGAAGGTGAAGAGCTCGGGGTCCGCCGCCAATTCGTTGTAGCCGGCGCCCACCTGCAAGGCCAGTTTTTTCCGGTACACGAGCGCATCGTAGAGACGCGCGCTCTTGCCGGTCGAGAGGATGTTCTCCAAGACGGCCAGGGCGTGCACGTCGGAGCTCTTGAAGTTGGGCACCTTGTACCCGAAATAGAGGAAGGGGAGTTGCGCGTCGCGCTTCACCACGATCCGCCGTTCGCCTTTTTGCTCTGGCTCGACGATCGACGGCGGCGGGGGCGGGGACCCTTGGGGAATGCCTTCGAAATACGTCTTGATCAGGGGCAAGGCGGTCTCGGGCTTGACGTCGCCCACGATCACGAGTGTCGCGTTGTTCGGGACATAATGGGTCTCGTAGTAGACCTTGAGGTCCTCGCGGGTCATCGCGTCCAGGTCGCTGAACCATCCGATGATGGGCCAGTGGTAGGGGTGGACCATGAAGGCCTGGGCGTTCATCTGCTCGACGAGATACGCCATCGGGACGTCCTCGACTCGCAGGCGGCGCTCTTCCTTGACGACTTCGCGCTCCAACTGGAATTCCTTCTCGTCCAGCAGGAGCCCTTTCATCCGGTCCGCCTCCAATTCGAGAGCGAGCTCCAGCTTGTCCGCGGCCAAGTTCTCGAAATAGGCCGTGTAGTCCTGGCTGGTAAACGCGTTGTCGTTGCCCCCGTTCTTTTCGATGATCTTGGAGAAGACGCCCTTCCCGTACTTGGGGGTGCCCTTGAACATCATATGCTCCAGCATGTGGGAGAGGCCGGCCCGTCCCATGACTTCGTTACGGGAGCCGACCTTGTACCAGATCTGGACCGTGACGACAGGGGCCTTGGGCTCTTCCACGAGCAACACCTTGAGCCCGTTGGTCAGGGTGAATTCGTGGACCGTGAGACGGCCGGCCATCGCTTGCTGACCGGCAGGGATGAGGGTCAGAAGAGAGGCCACGCTCACACGGCACAGGATTCGCTGGATAGCGGTCACAGGCTGTTCCCTTTCTCTAGGAGTGCGAATGGATCGGGATGGAGTGCAGACTGGGCGGACCGGACGGGCGCACGAGGACTGACGCCTCAGGCAGCGTTCCAAGCTGGCCACAGGCGCCCAGGATGTCCTGTCCTTTGCTTTTGCGGATGAAGGCGTCCAGCCCATGCCGGGTCAGGATCCCCTGGAAGCGCAGGACTCGTTCATCGGAGGGCCGTTGGTGCGGATTGCCCGGAAATTCGTTGAACGGGATCAGGTTGACCTTGCAGCGGATGCCTCGCATCAGCTTGACGAGCCGGGCGGCGTCCTGCTCCGTGTCGTTCTCGCCGGCCAGCAGCACGTACTCGAACGTCAAGCGGCGGCGTGGTTTCACGGGAAAGGCCCGGCAGGCCGCCAGCAGGCGCTCCAACGGGTACGCCTTGTTGACCGCCGGCATGAGCCGGTCCCGCTGCTCGTTGGTCGTCGCGTTGAGCGATACCGCCAGATTGACGCCCATGCGGGCCACCTGCTTGAGCCGTGAGCTCAGCCCGGCCGTTGACAGCGTGATCCGGCGTGGCGAGAAGCCGACTCCCCAACTCTGATTGGTGAGACGGAGGATCGCTTCCTCCACCGCCGTAGCGTTGGCCAGCGGCTCGCCCATCCCCATCAGGACCAGATTGGTAATCGGTCGGTCTTCAGGCAACAGTCTTTGTGCTGCCAACACCTGCCCCACGATCTCATGGGCCAGGAGATTGCGCTGCAACCCCATCTGCCCGGTCAAACAAAACGTACAGTCCAGCGTACAGCCGACCTGGGTGGAGAGACATAGGGTCAGGCGATCAGTCGACCGGGAGGAGGTGTCTGGAATGAGCACGCTTTCGATGCGCTTTGCGTCCTCCAGAGAAAAGATGAATTTCCGCGTGCCGTCCTCCGACGTCAGGACTGTTGATGGCGCGAGCGCCCCGATGCAAGCCTCCGCAGCCAGCCGTGTCCGGTCGGCGTGGGAGAGGTCCGTCATGGCCGCGATGTCCGTGAGGCGGGCCCGGTAGAGCCAGCGGAGGATCTGCCGGGCGCGGTAGCGGGGCCAGCCCCAGGTGCGGACGAGCGTGGCCAGTTCGTCCGCGCTCAAGGCGATGAGGTCTACCGGGGACATTGCGAAGCGAGCCTAACACAGCCTCCGGATGAGCGGCAAGCCACCCACACCCTCCTCGGAAGTCTTCATGCCCTATGCTATAATCCCTGCCATGTTTGCACATTCCGTGACAACTCTCATGTCTTCCTTTACATTTCTGTCTCGTGCCTTTCGGCGCCGTGCCCTGCTCGCTGCCGTCGGCGTGGTGCTCGTCCTCGGCTCAGCCGTTTCCGCCGACCTACCGGGTGGGGCCTCGTGTGCGGAGCCAGCCTTCTGCCTAGCCCAGGCCGTCCATGCGTTGACTCAGCAGGACCAGGAGACGGCGACCGGCCTTTTGCAGGGGCTGATCGATCAATTTTCGGGGACGCCGTGGGCCGGTCGCGCCGAGCTGTTGCTGGGGAAGTGGTACCAGGAGCAAGGCGATCGGCAGGCGATTCGCTATCTTGTGGCTGCGCCATTGCATCTGCCCGCGGTCGGCGATTACGCGCACTTCTACCTCGGAGAGGCGGGGATGAAGGGCGGCGACTACAACGGAGCCGCGACAGCCTTTGACTTACTCGTCGAGCGCTACGCGGACAGTCTGCTCAGGCCCCAGGCCCTGGCGCGGGCGGCCGAGGCTTGGTTCCTGGCCGACGATTGCCGACGGGAGCGGGAGCGGCAAGCTCAGTTTCTGTCGGAGTACAGCAGCCACGCCTTGGCGCCTGCCGTGCTCTTGCGCCACGGCGAGTGCCTGCAGAAAGCGGGAGACACTCTCAGCGTGGTCGCGACCTATTGGCGCATCTGGACCCAGTATGCGGCTTCCCCGCAAGCCGACGACGCTGCGGCGCGACTGGAGCGCTTGCGGAGCGAAGGCGCCGCGATTCCCGAATTGACGGCAGAAGAGCGCTGGGTGCGCGCCAAGACGCTGTTCGACGCCGGCCAGTACCCCAAGGCGGTGAAGGCCTGCGAAGAGGTCCTCAAGGGTTCGCCCGGCGGGCTGCACCGGGAACAGGCCAGGCTGAACCTCGGGATCGCGCACATGCGGCTCAAACGCTATGACGACGCCCGCGCGAGCTTAGAGCAATTGGTGAAAAGCGGGACGAACGGGTCCGCCCAGGAGGCCATCGTCTTGCTGGCCCGGATCTTCCTGCGGCTGGGGCTGGACGAGCCTTTCCTGGCCCTGGCGCGCGAAGCCGAAGCCGGACGTTTCTCAGGCGAGGCGAAAGGGAAGTTCTTGATGATGCTGGCCGCCCAGCATGCGGATCGTGGTCGTGCGGATCAGGCGATCCAGACCTATCAGCAAGTCGGGCGAAGGGAGAAGCCGGAGGGCCTGGCCGCTGAAGGCTATTGGCGCGCCGGGTGGCTGCTCTACAAGAGCGGGCGCTATGAAGAAGCGATGCGCTCTTTTGATGAGGCCGTGCGGCTCCAGTCGGACGGCCCTGTCCGCTTGGCGGCGCTCTATTGGAAGGGACGGAGTCTGGAGAAGGCCGGCGAGCCGCAGAAGGCGGCCACGCTCTTCGAGGCGCTGTGCGCAGAGGCCCCGTTGACCTATTACTGTCACACGGCGCGAACGCGTAAGGGCCTGGGCGAGATGAGCCGCGCCGTCGGTGGTGAGGGAGGCGGCGTGTCGTTCTCTGGGTTGGATCCGCAGGACAGGGCGGTCACGGCCGATGTGCACTACCAGCGCGCCGTGGAACTTCGCCTGGTGGGTCTGCTGCGCGAGGCCGGGGAAGAGCTGGGCATGCTGCCCGGACGGATCGGCGGAGACCGGGGGGCCGTTCTGTGGCTGGCTAGCCGGTTCAAAGAGGTTGGGGAGTACCATCGCGCCCTCAAATTGGTGCAACTGTTCTTCCCGGATGTGATCGACCGCGGCATCACCGGTGTGCCTCCGGCGTTCTGGGAGTTGGCCTACCCGCAGGGACTCTTGCCAGTGATCCAGACGGTGGCGGATCACGGCGTGGACCCGCATCTCGTGGCCGCGATCATCCGGGAAGAGAGCACGTACAACCCGGCAGCGGTGTCGCAGGCCGGGGCGCTGGGCCTGATGCAGGTGACGCTCCAGACCGGGGAGAGGATCGCGAGCCGGCTGGGCGGCGAGGCGTTCAACCCAGAACGTTTGTTCGACCCCATCTACAACATCAAGCTCGGAAGCCGGTATCTGGGACAGCTGGCGGAGAGATTCAATCGCAATCCGATCTATACGATCGCGGCGTACAATGCCGGCCCCGATGTCGTCGCCAAATGGGCGCAGCAGCTCGGCGGTGGCGATCCAGATGAATTCATCGAGTCGATCCCCTATACGGAGACCCGGCTCTACGTGAAGCGGGTTTTGCGGAGCTACCGGGAATACAAGCGGGTCAGCGGGCTCGAGTGCAGCGCGTCGTTTTTTGAGAAGGGGTGCTGACGGACGTGGATAAGATGGCCGCCCTTGAGGCGAAGGTCAAAGATCTCATCAAGCACTCCACCGGGCTGAAGCGGCGGGCGGTGCAGCTGGAATCCCGCCTCCGCGAGGCGGACGCCAAGCTGGCACGCCACGCGGCCGACTCCCGCCAGCGGGAGAAGGAGCGGGAATGGCTCCGGGGCCGATTGCGGAAGGTTCTGGGCGAGCTGGAGCTCATCGAACATCGCGAGGACGACCGGCACGGAGGCAAGAGCTGACGCTCATGAACGGAGGACGACGGTGAGCCAGAGATTTGAGGTCGAGATCTACGGCCAGCGGTACGCGATCCGGGGGGAAGCCGACCAGGCGTATGTCAACGAGCTGGCCAGGGAAGTCGACGAGCAGATGCGGACCCTGGCCGGTGGTATGAAAGTGGCCACGCCCGCCAAGGTAGCCATCCTGGCGGCCTTGAACCTGGCGCACCAGCTCCATCAGGCGCGCAAGTTCCAGCACGAGAAGGTGGAGCAGTTGGCTGACAGCCTTATCAGTTCGATCGAAGAGACACTCGGCGGCGCCAGGTAGGGCTTTTTTTCTTGCAAGCGTGTAGGCGGTTTGCTACACTGGCGCGAGGACGGGAACGGAATGATCCCGTCGGTGGAATGCCTTACGAGTGGTAGGGTTTGGGGCAAGGCGGAACAAGACGATTCAAGAGGATGAGCAGTTTTCGTTAGACCTGACCGGTTCGGCCGACACAACAGGATGTGGACAGGGGGCGAGCCTGAAGTAGCAGGAATACTTTATGGCTCTGAAAAGCCCATGGGGAACAGGGTATTCGGTTTCGGAACGAGGGACATCCGACACAGTGGTTCATGGACAGACAAGGGCTGAAGCCTCGTCCTGACGACTCTTCCTCCCTCCCGTTTGCGTCCTTCCGGCCAAGGGGCTCGCTTCTGTAAACGTCTTCTCCGTCCGCCTTTCACCGACACGCTTCCATTTCCGCCCCAATGCGATGTTGACCCGTTGCTGGTGACCCGTTGCAATTGAAGAGCAACGGGCGCCCCGAGCAACGGGTGCCCCGTACGCGATGGCTCCGTCCTGCGGGGCGGGGAGCCGTCGTCGTTCTGGCGTGAAGGGAGGTGGACACCATTCCAGAACTGGCCATTGTGATCATTGCGGTGGCCGCCGGAGCGGCCCTCGGCGCCGGAATGCTCTGGCTCATTCACGGCAAGGTGGTCGCTTCGCGCTTCCGTGAGGCGGAGGATCGCGCGGCCCAGATCGTTCGGACGGCCGAGAAAGAGGCCTCCACACAAGCTCGCGAGGCTCAGCTGGAAGCCAAGGACATGATCGTCCAGGCGAAGGCCGAGCTCGACAAGGAAATGCAGGGTCAGCGCAACGAGATCCTTGCGCTGGAGAAGCGGTTAATCCAGAAAGAGGAGTCCCTGGACCGCCGGATGTCCAATTCCGACCGTCGCGAGTCCGAGCTCCAGAAACGAGAGAAGACGGTGGCGGCCCTGGAGAAGGCCGTGGAGGAAAAAGAGACAGAGGTGGCCCGCCTGGCCCAGGAGCGCACCAAGGCGCTCGAATACGCCTCGGGCATGACGGCCGACGAGGCCAAGGCGGCGCTCTTGCAGCAGGTGGAGAGCGAGGCCAAGTTCGAGGCTGCCAAGATGATCAAGCGGATCCAGGACGAGACCAAAGAGATGGCCGATCGGGAAGCCAAGGAGATCATTACCCGATCCATCCAGCGCATCACGCGGGACTACGTGGCGGAGGCGACGATCTCGGTGGTGCCGCTCCCGAGCGACGGCATGAAGGGACGAATCATCGGTCGGGAGGGCCGGAACATCCGGGCGCTGGAAGCCGCGACGGGCATCGATCTGGTCGTGGACGAAACGCCCGAGGCGGTCCTGATCTCCGGCTTCGATCCGCTGCGCCGGGAGATCGCGAAGGTGTCGCTGGAGCGGCTGATGGCGGACGGACGGATCCACCCGACCCGCATCGAAGAGGTGGTCGAGAGGGTCAAGAAGGACCTGGACAAGATGATGCTCGAGGAGGCTGAGAAGGTGCTCTTCGAGCTGGGGATCACCAACCTTCATCCGGAGATCGTGAAGCTCCTGGGCAAGCTCAAGTTCCGGACGAGCTACGGGCAGAACAACCTCTACCACGCGAGGGAGGCGGCCTACATCTGCGGGATCATGGCGTCGGAACTGGAGTTGGATGTCAAGCTCTCGCGGCGCGGCGCCCTGATGCACGACATGGGCAAGGCGCTGAGCCAGGAGGAGGAAGGCCCGCACGCCATCATCGGCGCGGACTTCGCCAAGAAGTACGGGGAAGAGCCCCGGGTGGTCAACGCCATCGCCGCGCACCACGAACAGGTCGAGCCGATCTGTCCCGAAACGGTGCTCGTGGCAGCGGCGGAATCGCTGTCGGCGGCGCGGCCGGGGGCCCGGCGGGAGACCGTCGAGGCTTACATCAAGCGCCTCGAGAAGCTGGAAAAGCTGGCCGTGGACTACAAGGGCGTGGACAAGGCCTACGCCATCCAGGCCGGCCGGGAGATCCGGGTGATCGTGAGGCAGGACGCGATCACGGACGCGGAATGCTCCGTCCTGTCCCGCGACCTGGCCCGCAAGATCGAGCAGGAGCTGACGTATCCCGGCCAGATCAAGGTCACGGTCATCCGGGAGAGCCGGTTTACAGACATCGCGAAGTGAAACCCGGGAACAGACCGCGTGAAAATTCTCTTCATCGGCGACATCATCGGCGAGCCGGGACGCAAGACCGTGGCCCGGCAGGTGCCGCGGCTCGTCCGCGAACGCGGGGTGGCCTGCGTCATCGCCAACGCGGAAAACGCCGCGGGTGGGTTCGGCGTCACGCCGGACGTGGCTCGGGAGCTGTTCGCGGCGGGTGTGCACGTGCTCACGAGCGGCAACCACATCTGGGACAAGAAGGAGATCATCGACTACATCAAGGACGAACCCAGGCTCCTGCGGCCCGCCAACTATCCCAAGGGCGTCCCGGGCCTCGGCCGCGTCGTGGTGACGACCACCGCGGGTGAGAAAGTCGGGGTGGTGCAGGTGATGGGGCGAGTGTGCATGCCCACGGTGGACTGCCCGTTCCGGGTCGTCCGGCACGAGGTCGAGGCGGTCAAGCAGGAGGCGCGGACCGTGATCGTGGACATGCACGCAGAGGCGACCTCCGAAAAGATGGCGATGGGCCATTTTTGCGACGGCCGCGCCAGCCTGGTGGTCGGCACCCACACCCACGTGCCGACCGCCGATCACCAGATCCTGTCCGGCGGCACCGCCTATATGAGCGACGCCGGCATGACCGGCGATTACGATTCGATCATCGGCATGCAGAAGGACGAGCCGCTGCATCGTTTCACCACCGGGATTTCCTCCGCCCGGTTCGAGCCGGCGCTAGGGGTCGCGACACTCAGCGGTGTCGCGGTCGAGACCGACGACGCAACAGGTCTTGCGACGCGGATCGCGCCGGTGCGAAGGGGTGGAAGGCTGGCGCCGACGGTACCGGATTT
>VBOF01000198.1 GCA_005877855.1 Nitrospirota bacterium
ATTCGACCGGGTCGGCGTGTTCCTGTACTCGGACGAAGAGGGTACGCCGGCCGCCGACCTCGATAAGAAGATCGATCGTGCGGTAATGGAAGAGCGCCGCGCGGAGTTGCTGGCCGTGCAGGAACAGATCGCGTTGAAGAAGAGCCGGCGGCTGATCGGGCACACGATCGAGGTGATGGTAGACGGCGTCTCGGAGGAAACAGAGCTATTGTTGGAGGCCCGCCACGAGGGTCAAGCCCCTGAGATCGACGGCGTCGTCTATCTGAACGACGGCCAGGCTAACTCAGGGGACTTCGTCAAGGTTGAGATCACCGACGCCGCCGCCTACGACCTCGTCGGCCGCATCGTCGGGTGACAACCCTCCGCGGCCTCATTCTTTCAAGCACCGCCCTCGCCTTCCTCGTTTCCCCGGCATTTGCCCTGGAGAAGTCCGGCCGGGTCAAGGTGGAAGAGGCAGCGGCCCCTGAGATCCGTTTCTCGCTCGCGCTGTCCGACTTCGTGGACAACGACTCATTCCGAGCACGCCCCGATAACACCGGCCTCGTGAAGTACCGGTATCTCGGTCATCTCGAACTCCAGCCGCGCTGGTCCCCAGTCGCGTTGGTGCTCGACACGAATTTTTTCACGGACAAGGAGCGGGACAACGAATTCCGCCCGTCGGAATGGGACCAGGCCATCGGGCTCCTCTACCGGTACGAGCAGTGGGCCGGCCTGCTCCGCTACGAGCGAGACATGCCGATCGACAAGAGTGGGCTGGTGCAAGCTTTTGCGGAGATCCAGGGGCTGTGGCATCAGGACAATCTGGTGGTCCAGGACTCCGAATTCTACGCGGCGCTCGGCTGGCTCTTCTCGACCCAGACGTACTTCGCCCGGCCTGACAACACCGGCCGCGCCCTGTTCCGGTACGTGCTGCATGGCGAACTGCCCCTCTATTGGCAATGGCTCTGGCTCGTCGGCGATACGAACTTCTTCACGGATCGGCAGGAGCCGAATCCGATCGCGCCGAGTGAGCTGGATTGGATCGTCGGGCTCGCGGTGCGGTGGAAGAATTGGGAAGTGATGGCCTTCCAGGAGACCGACCAGTCCATCGATCGGGGCGGGCTATCGCAGAAGTACTTCGCGGTGCAGTTGAAGTGGAGCTGGGACAAGAAGCCCACGGCGCCCGAGATCCACACGCTGGCCCCCGGCAGTACATTCGCTCACAGGAACCCATGAGTAGGGGCACGGCGCGCCGTGCCCCTACCCCCTCACCCGCGCCCTCTCCCTCCAGGGGAGAGGGATTGAGAAACCTACGCCTTCACTGTGATGAACAGCGACGCGCCGCTCCGGTTGATCAGCAAGAGGACGGACTCGCCCTTCTCGAGGTTCGAGACGATCTTCTCGTAGTCCCTCACCGACTTGATCGGCTGCCGGTTGATCTCCTTGATGATGTCGCCCTGCGCCAAGCCCGCGCGGTCGGCCAGGCTGTCCGGCTCCACATTGACCACCACGATGCCTTGCACCTTGCCGTGCAGCCCCAGTTCGCGCGCCGCCTGCAGGTCGAGGCTCTGCACCTCCACCCCGGCCAGAGCGTTCTCCGTGGAGAAATCGGCGCCGGCGACCTTCACCGTCTCCGCTTGCTCCCCGATGGTGACGGTGACTTCCTGCTCTCGGCCGTCGCGGATGATCTTCAGCGTCGCCTTCGTGTTGACCGGCGTATGCGTCACTTCCCGTTGCAAGGCCGCCGCGTCCTCGACCGGCTTGCCCTGATAGGCCACGATCACGTCTCCCTGCTTGAGCCCAGCCCGCTGGGCCGGGCTGTCCTCGGCCACGCTGCTCACCAGCGCACCCTTGGCCTGCTTCAGCCCGAACGACTTGGCGAGGTCCTGCGTCAGATCCTGGATGGCGACACCCAGATGGCCCCGCACCACCTTGCCGGTCTTGACGATGCTTTCAAAGACCGGCTTGGCCATGGAGGCTGGCACCGCGAACCCGACCCCCTGGTAGCCGCCTGTCTGCGAGATGATGGCAGTGTTGATGCCGACCAGCTCACCGGCGGTGTTGATCAGCGCCCCGCCGGAGTTGCCGGGGTTGATGGCGGCATCGGTCTGGATGAAATCTTCGTACTGCGTGATCCCCATGTGTCCGCGACCAAGCGCGCTCACGATTCCGAGCGTGACCGTGGAATTCAGGCCGAACGGGTTCCCGACGGCGAGCACGTACTCGCCTACCTGAAGCTTGGAGGAATCTCCCCACCGAACGTGGGGCAGATTCGACGCGTCAATTTTAATGACAGCGAGGTCGGTCTTGGGATCCGTCCCGACGACCTTGGCTTTGAATTCCCTCTTGTCCGGGAGCGTGACCGTGAGTTCACTGGCGCCATCCACGACATGGTTGTTGGTGATGATGTAGCCGTCCGGCGACACGATCACTCCGGAGCCCATCCCCCCTTCTCGAGGTTCATGAGGCGGCATCGGCCCCTGCGGCCCGAATGGACCAAAAGGTCCAAAGGGCGAGCGGAAGAACTCGTCCATCGGATCACGCGGCCCGCGATCGCGTATCCGCGCGACCTTGGACGTGATGTTGACGACAGCCGGGGTGACGACTTTGGTGACTTCGGTAAAGCCAGGCGCGGGTGCCGTGGCGACCTGCGTCGCAGGACTGACCGCAGCCGGCGTTGCGAGACCCGCCGCTTGTGAATGGGTGAGATATTCCCCACCCAGGAACAGGGCGGCCCCGAGGACGATCGCCGCAGCGATTGTCCCCAGATGACGATGTAGTATCTGACTCATGGCATCCTCCTCCTTTTCCTTCGGTGCAAAGGCCCTGACGGCCCTCTGTGCCCCGGAGCATAGCAGCGAAAGATGAGAGGAGGATTAACGGCAGATTAGAAGTGGCTAATCCACCCCCACCCATCCCTCCCCCCTCGAGGGGGAGGGTGAGGGTGGGGGGCATCCAGTTAATCGGTCAGTCGTGCACGACCGGCAGCACAACCGTAAACTTCGAGCCTTGCCCCATCGTGCTTTGGGCTTCAATCCGCCCATGGTGGGCTTCGGCGATCCACTTGCAGATCGAGAGACCCAAGCCTGTGCCTTTCTTGGCATGCGCCCGAGCGGCGTCCGTCCGGTAGAACCGATCGAAGATGCGGCCCAGCTCTTCTGGCGCAATTCCAATACCCTGATCCGTCACCGAGAGCCGGGCCGTCGTACCCTCGCGAACCAGGGCGATTTCGACTTTTCCCCCTGGTCTCGAATATTTCACGGCATTGTCCACCAGGTTCAGCAGGAGTTCCCGCAGGCGCAGCTCGTCGCCTTGCACGACGGCCGGCTCGACGGTCCCCACCGTGACCTGCACCCCGTGCTCCTGCCCCAGCACGGCCGCCTGCCGCTGGATGTCCTCGACCAGCGCATCAAGTCGCACCGGGAGCGACTCAATGGCGACTTCGCCCAGATCGGCGCGCGAAAGGAACAGTAGCTCGTCCACGATCTGGGTCATGCGATCGATCTCCTCCAGCGTGCTCTCCAGCACCTGCCTGTAGTCTTCTGCCGGTCGCGGCCGTCGCAGGGCCAGTTCGGCCTCTCCCTTGATGACCGTAAGCGGTGTGCGCAGCTCGTGGGAGGCGTCCGCGCTGAACTGGCGCACCTGCCGGAACGATGCCTCCAGGCGGGCGATCATGTCGTTGAAAGTCGCCGCCAGCCGGCCGATCTCATCCGACGACGAAGGGTCCGCAAGGCGCTGGGTCAAGTCCCCGGCTGCGAGGCGCTGGGCCGCCTGGGTGATGGCCTCTACGGGACGGCTGCAGGGACGTGCCAACCTGCACGATATTGACCAGCACACCGTTCTCTCGGATCGGAACCGAAAGCAGCCGGAACATCGAGCCGTCTTGGAATCGCGCAGACTCGAACGTCGCCTGGCCGTTCAGCGCCGATTCCAGCGCCGTTCGGCTGAGGGGAATGTCCTGACGTCCCAGATTCGGGGATTGGATAGTGATCTTGCCGGCCGGGCTGAAGATCTGAAAGGTCTTGTCCAGGACGGCAAGCTCGGGAAACTCCGCGGCGAGATCCTCGAACGGCAGGAAAGGGCCGATCCCATGCTGCTTCACCGCGCGCACCGCCACGGCGGCGGCCTTTTCGAGCGACTGGTCAATTTGATTCCGAAGTCCGTGGGCCAGGACGGTGTAGAGCGCGCCGCCGAAGACGATCAGGATGAGGGCCAGCGCGGTCCCGTACCAGAGCGTGAGACGGACGCGCAGGGGCATGATTACTCGGCTTTCAAGGCGTAACCGCTTCCTCTGATCGTATGGATCAGCTTGCGGTCCTGCCCGCGGTCGATCTTGTTACGCAAGTAGTTGACGTACACGTCAATGACGTTGGTGAATGTATCGAAGTCCTGGTTCCAGACGTGCTCGGCGATCATCGGGCGGGTCAGCACGCGTCCGGTATTGCGCATCAGGTATTCCAGCAGGGCATACTCCTTGGCCGTCAGCTCGATGCGCCGTCCTCCGCGGGTCACCTCGCGGGAGGCCGGATTCAGGACGAGATCCTCGATCTGGAGGACGCCGGCCGCCTCGCCGCTGCCCCGTCGCAGCAGGACGCGCACGCGGGCCAGCAGTTCCTCGATCGCAAAGGGCTTCGTCAGATAGTCGTCGGCGCCGGCATCCAGCCCTTTCACCTTCTGGTTGACCTGCGAATGTGCCGTGAGGATCAGCACGGGCACAGAGACCTGGTCCTTGCGAAGCGTCTTGAGCACCTCGATCCCCGGAAGCCCCGGCAGCATGAGGTCCAGGATCACCAAGTCGTAGCAGCCGGCGCTGGCCAGCTCGAGCCCCTTGCCGCCGTCGGCGCAGGCATCCACAGCGTAGCTCTCCTCTTCCAGGGCCCGACGGATGAAAGAGGCCACCTTGGCCTCGTCCTCAATGACTAGGATCCGCATGTGGCGAAATTATAACAGGAAGGGAAATGCGGCGGGTGACGCCGAGCGGGACCCGCACCCTCTAGGCTCGTAGCGTTCAGTGATAGATATAGAGCGGCGCGTCGTCCTCGATGAGGCGGGTCTCGCTGGCCAGGCGGGCCTGCAGGTGTTTCGGCAGCGCCATCTGGGCGGCGCAAACCTCTCCCGTCAAGTACTTCAGTTCGCCCTGGATTCGCCGGGCGATCATCTTGTCATAGTCAGCGGCTGAGTACGCCCGCGGGTTGACCACCTTCGACGCCATCTGGAAGCCCCAGGGCAGGCCGAAGCAGGGGACATTCGCGAGATACGGGCACACGACCGGAAAGGCGGTCAGCAACGTGCGGTAGATCGCGCTGAAGTTCAGCAGATCGTGCGGCGCCACTGAGCCGGACTGGAGCGCGATCGTCCCCTGCGGCGAGAGCCGCCGATTCACCAATCGGTAGAACTCCCGCGTGTAGAGCCGGTAGCAGGGCCCCTCTTCGATGGGGTCGGATAGGTCGATGATGATGACGTCGAAGACCTGGTCGTGCGTCTCGAGCCACCGGCGGGCATCCTCGAAGGCCAGCTCGGTGCGCGGGTCGTCGAACGCGCCGGCATGGAACTCCGGGAGCATCGCGCGGGAGACCTCGACGACCTCGCGGTCGATGTCCACCATCAGCGCCCGCTCCACCGAGCGGTGCCGGAGGACCTCGCGAAGCGTGGCCCCCTCCCCCCCGCCGATGACCATCACCCGCTTGGGGTCGGGATGCACCAGCATGGCCGGGTGGACGAGCACCTCGTGGTAGATGAACTCGTCCGTCTGGGTGGACTGGACCTTGCCGTCGAGGATCAACGACCGGCCGTAGTCGCCCAACTCGACGACCTCGATGAGTTGGAAGGGAGTCTGCTTGGAAAAGAGGACGGTCTTTACTTCGTGGACATGCCCCTCGCTAGGCCCCAGCCGCTCATGAAACCACTTGGAGTTCTTTGGGGGGTCCATAGGCGAAAACCTCCTGCCCCACTTTGGCGACCTTGGCGGAAGCCACCTTGGCCGGCTTGGAGTCCGGAATCAGCCCGCGCTTGAGCTCGATGAGCGACGGCTGACGGGCCTGGAACTTCTGCACGAGGTATTGGGCCGCGACTTCGGGGGTGAGGGTCTCTCCGCAGGTGAAGATGTCCACGGCAGCATACCCATGTTCTGGCCAGGTATGGACCGCGACGTGGGATTCGGCGATGACGACGACGCCGCTGATGCCGAAAGGACTGAATTGGTGGAAGTGAGTGCCGACGATGGTGGCCTTCGCAATCTTAGCCGCGGAGACCATGATCTCTTCCACTCTCTTGACGTCATTGAGAAGTTTGGGGTTGCAACCGTTCAGCTCGAGCACCAAGTGACGACCTAGTGCGTGCAATTCATTTGCCCCCTTTCGCTGTGGGTTGTATAGAGAGTGGCCAATTTATCGTCTATCGCACCTCCCCTTCGGGAAACGACCGGGAAAGCCCATGACGCCCGAAAATTGTGTGTGAATATAACTGAACTCTTCCAATTGTCAATAATTTTTTTCAGGGAGCCGCCTTTCCCTCTCTCTCGCCTCACGCCTCTCTCCTTACCTTGACTGCCTTCCAGTCCAGCGGATAAGATGACGACGCGCTTAGCAAAGCGGCATTATGATCCAAGTCGAGCATCTGACCAAGCTCTACGGAGCCAAAACCGCCATCGCCGACGTCAGTTTTTCCGTGGAAAAAGGGGAAGTGCTGGCCTTTCTGGGGCCCAACGGGGCCGGCAAGACCACCACGATGCGAATCCTGACGGCCTCCCTGCCGGCCACCTCCGGCTCCGCGAAGGTCGCCGGCTACGACTGCTTCGACCAGCCCACGGAGGTCAAACGCCTGATCGGCTACCTGCCGGAAGTCCCGCCGCTCTACACCGAGATGACGGTCACCGAGTACCTGACCTTCGTCGGGCGGATCAAGGGCATCGAGCCGGAACGTCTGCCGGTGGCCCTCGACCAGATCCTGGAGCGCCTGTCGCTCGGCGAGGTGCGGGGTCGGCTGATCGCCAACCTCTCCCGGGGCTTTCAGCAGCGAGTCGGGCTGGCCCAGGCCCTCATCCACGATCCGCCCGTGCTGATCCTGGACGAGCCGACGCTCGGGCTCGATCCCAAACAGATCATCGAAATCCGGCAGTTGATCCGTGAGCTGGCCGGCTCACGCACCATCATCCTGAGCACGCACATCCTCCCCGAAGCCACGGCGGTCGCCAAGCGCGTGGTCATCATCAACGAGGGCCGGATCGTGGCTGAAGACACCCAGGAACAGT
>VBOF01000199.1 GCA_005877855.1 Nitrospirota bacterium
CAGGCGCCCGTAGGTAAGGCCCTCCATCGCCTCGCTGGGCTCCCGGAACAAGTGCGACACGGTGGTCTCGATGGTTTCGAAGTGGCCCTCCGGAGAAGCGATCTCGTGCGTGTGGAAGTCCGAGAGATGGGTCTCGCCCTCGAACTCCGAGGTGCCCTGCCAGCCCTCCCGGATCTTCAGCAGAAGAAGATGCCAGCGGGCGTCGCCGCGATCGCCGGTCGGCGGATCGGCCCCGAAATAGCACAGGGAATACCTTGGCACGGACCAGCGCTCCAGGCACTGCCGGCCGGTCTCCCCGTTCGGCCCGCACATCCGGTGCCCGAACTTCTCGAGCAGTGCCCCCACGGTCACCTTCCCGTTCATGGCGTTCAGGAGGTTCAGGCCTGCACGATTGATCTTGACCAGGGGAACCGTGTCTTCGAGGGGCGCCAGCCACCATTCCTCATAGGCGTGCTGGTAGAGCACCATGTCCGGCATCCGCCAGGCGTGCAGCGCGAGGATCTCGCCGGTCAGCGCGAGCGAATCCTGGGCAGGAGAGGCGACGGGTTTCATTAAGGGGCTCCGACAGGGGCCTTTTCAAAGACGTCGCGGTTCAGGCCCTGCCAGAAGGCCAGCCAGGCGTCGGCTGTGGTCCGCGCGCCGGCCGCCACGCGGTCGAGGTCCGCCTGCGTGCGGGCCGTCTTCTCCACGGCCTCGGTCAGCCAGGCGCTGTGGCACTCTTCGGCTGTGAGATGCATCTCGAAGAACGCCAGGTCGTGGGCGGAGAAGGTCTGGTATTTTGTCAATCCCGGATAGAAGTAACGAAACTCCGACGCGGCGGTGATTTCGACCGCCATCTCCGAGCCGAGCGCCGTGAGGTAGTCCGACTCGATGAACAGGCGCTGCAGCACGGCAAGGTACTCTGCCACTTCCGGGTTGGGTACGGTCTTCTCCAGCGTGTCGGGGCCCAGGCCGATGGCCGTAGCGAAACGCTCCAGCAGCCGGATGTGGGCCTGCTCGGCGCGGCCGCCGCCCAACTCGGAATGGAGCGTCTTGGCGAGTTCTACGCGCATCTCGAGGGCGCCCACCGGTGTCTTGTACAGGAGGCCCTCCAGGACCTTGACGAAGTGCTTGCAGAAATAATGGTACTGGCGGAGGAACAGCTGCAATTGGCCGCGACTCAGATACTGGTCCTTGAAGGCCTGGAAGAACGCGTTTGTGTTGACAGGATGGTTCTTCAGTTCGTGGACCAGCGCATCCAGGAAGCGTGACTGAGCGTGCTCCATCACGAGGTCTCCCACAGGGGCGTGGCGACCAAATAGGCCGGGTCGTCGAGGTCTGCGAAGTAAGGCTGGTCGGCCACCCCTTCGAAATAGTACTTGGAGGAGAGGCGCATGAGGAACTGGTCGGGGGTGAGCCGTCCGGAGAGGACGCTATGCTCGTTCGGCCGCAACGCTAGGAGCACGTACCGGATGAAGTGCGGCTGGCAGAATGCGACGGTGCCCTCCTGCTCCGTGAAGATCAGATCCGCAGGGTCCATGCAGAGAGCGCAGACCGCGGGCTGCCAGGCGGCGCCGGCCGGCTGGTGCTTCTGAAGCAGCAGGGCCCGCTCCTCGTCGGCCAGGCGGCGGGCGGCGAACTTGGTCACATGGTCCCGGCATAGGGTGAAGCGCCAGGCCGGTGTGGTCACCGTCTCCACCGGTTCGCCTTCGCAAATCGAACACTTCGGCTGGTGCTTCCGGCCTTCGATCGAGATCAACGCCATGGCACACAGGATAGGAACCGGCCGCAGGGGCTGTCAAGGTTCCAAGCCCCCAAATAGTTATGGGCGCGAGGGCTGTTCCTGTGCTATCCTTATAGCTCTTAGGCAGGGGCGTGCGGGGTGGGCTTATGACAGAAGAATTTGGCTGGAACGTCTTTGGAGTGGCGGTGGCCGTCCTCGGGATCGTGATTGCCTATGCGTTTCATCAGAGGAAGAAAGCCCCTGAGCCTCCCAAAGAGTGACCTGGCGTTAAAAGTCCACTTGCAGGTTTCCGACTTCCTCCAGGGTTTTTCCGAGCCCCCGCTCCCGAAACGTCTGGCATAGCCGTTTCAGAAATGCGGTATCCTCGCTGCAGATCACACTCCTGAAGTCCACGTTATCCCAATGGACGATGAGCTTCACGAACGGCTGCTCGCCCTTGCGGTTGGGCTCGACCCATTTCACTTGGATGAGATCGCCCCATTCACCCCCAGGGTGTTCTTTGTCCCAGAACCCGTGAGGCCCTTCGAACTTAGGGGGCCAGAGCCCCTTCATCTTGTCGTGGTCGCGTAGCTTCACCATGGCGAAGGCATTATACCCGACGCATGTGGTTAATCTCTAGGTCGCAGCAGGCAGGGGTCAAGCCTCGGTGAGCGACGGGACGGCCGCCGCAGCCGCGCACGCGGAGGAAGCCGGCGCCAGCGCATTTGTCCGTAGCCTGGGCTTGCTCGACGCGACCATGCTCGTCGTCGGCTCCATGGTGGGCTCGGGCATCTTCATCGTCTCGGCCGACATCGCGCGGCAGGTCCGCAGTCCCGGCCTCCTCCTGGTCGTCTGGCTCGTCACGGGGGTCCTGACCGTGATCGGCGCCCTGTGCTACGGCGAGCTGGCCGCGGCGATGCCGACGGCGGGCGGGCAGTACGTCTACCTGCGCGAGGCGTTCGGGCCGCTCTGGGGGTTTCTCTATGGCTGGACGATGCTGCTGGTCATCCAGACCGCCACCATCGCCGCCGTGGCGATCGCCTTCGCCAAGTTCACGGGCGTGCTCATCCCCTGGTTCTCGTCCTCGGCCTGGTTGTGGCAGATCGGCACGTTCGGGCCGTACCGCCTGTGGTTCGGCGAATTGGGCCCCTACACGGTGGGGCTGAACACCCAAAATCTCTTAGCGATTCTCTCCATCATCGTCCTGACGTGGGTGAATCTGCGGGGGATCCGGACCGGCGCGCTGGTGCAGAACGTCCTGACGCTCACCAAGACCAGCGCGCTGGTGGGGGTCATCCTGCTGGGCATTGCCTTTGCCACAGACACCGCGCTCACCGCCAATTTCGGGCATTTCTGGGAGCCCGTCCAGCCGGGCACAGGGGTCGGCGGGAAAGACTGGCTCGGCCTGCTGACGGTGATCGGCGTGGCCATGGTCGGCTCGCTCTTCGCCGCCGACGCGTGGAACAACGTGACGTTCGTGGCGGGCGAAGTGAAAGACCCCGAGCGGACCCTTCCGCGCTCGCTGGCGCTGGGCACCGGCTTGGTCATCGCGCTCTATCTCCTGGCCAACCTGGCCTACCTGTGCGTGCTGCCCCTCCGTGGAACGCCTGAAGGGGCCACCGTGCTGGACCGCGGCATCCAGTTTGCCGCGGAGGATCGCGTCGCGACCGCCGTGGCCGAGGTCGCCTTCGGCCATAGCGGCGGGGTACTCATGGCCCTCGCGGTCATGATCTC
>VBOF01000200.1 GCA_005877855.1 Nitrospirota bacterium
GATTTTCTCGATCTTGCTCATCTCCACGGCCGGATCGTACTGGGGCAGGTAGGACGCGCCCAAGATGTACGCGGCGGAAATGACCAGGTAGAACGCGACCAGAGCCGCCACGGCTTTCCATCCCTCCACACGGGGCAGGGATGGCGCATCCAGTAACAGGAACACGCCCAGGCCCAGCAGGATGTAGATCATCAGCATGACCTGGAAGACACGGGGGAAATGCATGGCCGCGCTGCCAAACCAGACGGCAGGGATCAAGACCGCAGCGATGATGAGCTTTCGAATCATCATTCCCTCGTCCTCCTGTAAAAAGCCGGGGCCATTATACCGGCGGACGCCTGATGAGACTAGACCGAAGGCGCCGGCAGCCGTCCGGCCAGTTTCAGCACCAGGAACGCCGTGATCGGGAGGTACATGAAGAGGCCGGTGGTGCCGATCACTGGCTCATCGATCCAGAAGGTGACCGCCAGATTGAACGCGAGGACGCCGTAGTACAGGGTACACCCCAGCAGGAGCGGGCGCGTGATGGCGGGCGGGTTCGGGGGGGCCGGCAGGCGGTGGTCGATCCGTTGGAACAGGCCGAACGCGACCAACCCCACCACAGCCCACCCCAGATAGTTCGCGATCGGAACGCCGAAGTGCACGCCCGGCTCCGGATAGTAGTAGATCTTGCCGAGAAACCAGCGGTCCCCTCGGAGGGTGACAGGATCGATGACCACATCCAGCAGCACAAAAAAGAGCGTCGTGAGCGCAAGAACTTGGCCTGACCGGCGTATTGCCGGGTTGTCGCGCACCTCCCAGGACAGCCCAGGGCCACGGCCCGGCAGGAGAAAGGCCAGGGCCAGGCAGTAGCTCATAAACAGGAGGAACGAGAACGACAGTGAGTCCATGAACGGCACGTTGCTGAGGTACAGCTCCTGGCCGCGGGTCGAGCCGGTGTAGAAGTACCAGCCGAACGGAATGCCGGTGCGGGTGGAGGAAAACTCGCAGAGGAAGGCGGTCAGCCAGGTGAGCAGGAAAAAGATCGCCGTCCGCTTAGGCCCCATCAGCCAAACGGAAGTCGCGAGGGCGACGGCCAGGAAAAGAAACACGTAGGGGCGGAGGAGGAGGGTCTTGCCGAGGAGAAGCAGGAACTCCATTATGCGTAGCGGTGATCGCGGAACCAGCGCACGGCTTTCTCCAGCGCGACTTCTACCGGGGTCTGCGACAGGCCCAACTCCCGGAGGGCCTTGGAGCAATCGTAATGCATGACGTACTTGGCCATCTTGACGCCCTCCAGCGGGATGCGCGGCGGCCGGTGCGTCACGTAGTCGGCCAGCCACTGGTTGGCGTAGGCCAGCGGCAGGATGCTCCAGCGCGGGAGCTTGAGGGTCGGGGCGGGCACGCCGGTCAGCCGGCTCAGGATCGCGAACACCTCGCGGAGCATCAGGTTACGGTTGCCGAGGATGTAGCGCTCGCCGATCCGGCCTTTTTCCATGGCCAAGAGGTGCCCCGCGGCTACATCGTCCACGTCCACGAGGTTCATGCCGGTTTCGATGTAGGCGGGCATCCGCCCTTTCATGAAGTCCACGATCACCTGGCCGGTCGGCGTAGGTTTGATGTCGTGCGCGCCGACGGGCGCGCTGGGATTGACGATGACGACCGGCAGCCCCGCCCGGGCGAGCGTGCGTACTTCCTGCTCGGCCAGGAACTTTGAGCGCTTGTAGTGGCCCACCATCTGCTCCAGCGAGACCGGCGTGTCTTCGGTGCCGGGTCCGCCGCCCGGCGGCAGGCCGATCGCCCCGATGGTGCTGGTGTAAACGATCCGCTCGATGCCGCTGTCCAGCGCCGCCTCCATGAGGTTGCGCGTGCCGGTGACGTTGGTGTCGTAGAAGATCTGCGGATCGGGCGCCCACAGGGCGTAGAGCGCGGCGACGTGGTAGAGATGGCGGCAGCCGGCCAGGGCCTGCCGTAGAGAGGCCACGTCCCGCAGGTCGCCGTACGCCTGCTCGACTTTGAGCCCTTTGAGGTTGCGCAGATCGCTGTCGCGGCGCACGAGGGCGCGGACGTCCACGCCGTGTTCGAGCAGGCACCGAGTGACGGCGGCGCCGACGAAACCGGTGGAGCCTGTGACGAGCGCTTTCATAAATTCTTAATTCTTTCTAGAAGTGATGTAGCGGGCCAGCTCGCGGAGCGGATCGGCTTTCCGATCGAAGTCCTTGAGGTTGGCGATGGCGGAGGCGACGCGTTCCTCGGCCAGCTTGCGGGCACCGTCCACGCCGAAGAACGTCGGGTAGGTCTTCTTGCCGCGAGAGGCGTCCGTGTTGGCGTCCTTCCCGAGCTCCTCCCGCGTGCCCACGATATTCAGCACGTCGTCCGCGATCTGGAAGGCCAGGCCGATGTCCTCGGCGTAGGCGGTGAGGTGGTCCAATTGTCGGTCGGTGGCGCCGCCGATGATCCCGCCGATGCGGACGGAGGCGCGGATGAGCTTGCCGGTCTTCCAGCGGTGTGTGCGCTCCAGCGTCGCCAGGTCGATGTCCTTGCCTTCCGCCTCGATGTCGGCCACCTGTCCCCCCACCATCCCGACATTGCCGGAGCCGGCGGCGAGTTCCTGGACCGCCCGCACCTGCGCGCGGGGATCGAGGCCCTTGACCAGCTCGGGCCGGCTGGCGAGATCGAAGGCCATGGTCAGCAGCGCATCCCCCGCCAGGATGGCCATGGCTTCGCCGAACACCTTGTGGTTGGTCAGTTTGCCGCGCCGGTAATCGTCGTTGTCCATGGCAGGCAAGTCGTCGTGGATCAGCGAATAGGTGTGAATCAGTTCCAGCGTTGCGGCGAGGGGAAGGATGAGCGGCGAGGCGCCGCAGATGGCCTCGCAGCCCGCGATGGCCAGGATGGGCCGCACGCGCTTTCCACCGGCGAACAGGCTGTAGCGCATGGCCTTGTGGAGCGTTGCGGGACGGGCGTCCTCGGCCGGCATGACGGACTCGAGGAAACGGTCCACGTCCTGCCGTTTTTGCTCCAGGTACTGCTTAATGTCCATACGAAGGCGCAGGTTAGCAAGGCCTGGAAAGGGATGTCAACGCGACGGCGTAGATGCGGGTCCCGTCGCCTGCGGCTCGCGGGTCCTGCCCCCGAGCAGCCACCCCCACCCATCCCTCCCCCCTCGAGGGGGAGGGTCAGGGTGGGGGGCGTTGTAGTCCCGCAGACTCGCCTGTAGGCGCTCTGGCTCGTCGGGGCGCCCCGCTCGACGCCACCCACTCCAACTGCAATGGGTCATGGAGAGGGAAGGGTGAGGGGTTTACCCCCTCCCACGGGACTTGACGAAGCATTCAAATACTTGTATATTCCTCTTCCGTGGATAAGCCTCTTCTGTGGGTTGGGTCCTCACGATCCGACCTCAAGGCTTTTCCGGCAGCCGCCCGCCGTGCGGCTGGCTTTCAGTTGCGCCGAGTCCAACGGAGCTTCGAGCCGGACGACTGGAAGCCGCTGCCCAGCGTCGGGATCGGGGCCAGGGAGATTCGAATCCACACAGGGCAAGAACACCGCGTCATCTACGTCGCAAAGCTTGAGGCGGGTATTTATGTACTTCATGCCTTCGAAAAGAAGACACGGAAAACCTCAGGTCGTGACCTGGATCTGGCCAGGCAGCGCCTGCGTGCAGTGATCAGGCAGCGCGGGCCTCGAGAGCCCGAGAGGGGGTAAGTCCGCCATGAAAGTCAAGGTAACCCGA
>VBOF01000201.1 GCA_005877855.1 Nitrospirota bacterium
CATCAGCCGCCTGTCTTCCAGCCGATAGGCAGCGACCACAACCACGAGGCCAAATAGGCACACCAGCACTCCAAGACCGCTCAAGGCGACGCCCAGAAAGGCGCCGCCGGCCGAAGACAGTCCGCCGGCGAGGCCATACGCCACCAGATAGACCAGTGTCCCGCCCGCGACCGTGAGGAACCAGACCCCGGTCAACAGAGCCGACGACCAGGGCATCCGTTTGGTCAGCATCACCCGCGCGCGTTCGTCCAAGGCCGCGTAATGCACGAACCCGTTCAGCGGCCACGCCGTGCGGACGGCGACCCCGAACCGCTTGCGGTCAGGAAGGAGCTGGACGGCGCCGTGCTCCGGCACAAGCCGTGCCCACCCGCGCGGCAAATGCAGCAGCCCCTCCGCATCGAAACGGTCGCGCCGCACCACCAACGGCTCCTCGTGCCGTCCGACCACGACCCCGTAGCGGACGGAGGAGGGGGACTGGCGGTTGAACGCCATCCAGTCCACCACGATCACGCCGATGAGGATCGCTGTCCCGAGGAGCACAACCGCATGCATGGTTGGGAAGGTACCACAACACTCTTGCATCCGTCATCGGATGAGGATAAAACTCAACCTGTGATCGAGCACGACAGCGGACTGCGCGTGCAGGGAATGGCCCTCTGGCTGGACGCTACTCGGTCCCGCGATCGGAGCTTCGTCTCGCACGCCCACAGCGACCACGCCATCCGCCACCGCCGGATCATCGCCTCGTCACCGACCGCCCGGCTCTACGAACATCGCCTGGGCCGCACCCTCGCGGAGACGCACGCATTCCATGCTCCGTTCGAAGTGGACGGCGCGCTTTGCCGGCTCCTGCCGGCCGGGCACATCCTGGGCTCCTCGCAGATCCTCATTGAGCACAAGGGCAGGCGGATCGTGTACACGGGCGATTGCCGGATGCGGGAGGGCCTCACGGCTGAGCCGATCTCCGTGGAGCCCTGCGACGTCCTCGTGATGGAGTGTACGTTCGGAAGGCCACATTACGTGTTCCCGGAGCCCGCTGAGGTGGCGCGGCGGCTCTGCCGCTTCATCGAGGGAACCTGGGACGAGGGGCTGACCCCAGTGCTGCTGGCCTACGCGCTGGGCAAGGGGCAGGAGGCCATGAAGCTCCTGGGCGACCGCGGGTACAGCTGCGCGGTGGCCGAGCCGATCTTCCGCATCGCGCGTATCTACGAAGAATACGGCGTGCGGTTCGGCCGCTACGAGCTCCTGGACCCGACGCTCGGGGCGGAGGGCGTGCGCGGTCACGTGGTCATCCTGCCGCCGCACCTGCGGCGCTCGCAGATCCTCGAAGACATCGGCCCCTGCCGCACGGCCATGCTGACCGGCTGGGCCATGGACCGCAACTGCCGCTTTCGCTACCGGGTGGACGAAGCCATTCCGCTCTCGGACCACGCCGACTTTCAGGAGCTCCTCGCACTCGTCCGCCAAGCCACTCCCAAGAGAGTGTACACCGTGCATGGATTCCCTGAATTCGCCAAGCATCTGCGCTTCCTGGGATACGACGCCGACCATCTCGGGTGACCGGTCCTTCCGGAACCGTCTTCATTCGCTATCCCCCTTACTGAAAATAGCAGAGCCCGAGCCCTCGCTGATACCTTGACAACTCTGTCCTGTTTGGCTAGAGTGGGGCCGGTTTGCCCTCGGAAGTGTCCGTTCGAGCCGCGAGTCCCTGGCACACGGAAGCGTCGGCCTGTAACACGAGCGATCGGACCGAGAAGTTCGCTGATTAGAGCTTCGAGGTGTTATGGACACGGCGAAAGTCGAACGGGTCTACACCAGCTACGCGAGAGTCTACGACCACATCTTCGGCAAGATCTTCCACGACGGGCGCGAGCATGCGGTCCGCCTCCTGAACCTCTCCCGGGGCGAGCGCGTGCTCGAAGTGGGCGTGGGCACCGGCCTGGCCCTACCGTTCTACCCGCGAACCTGCGAGGTGGTCGGGATCGACCTCTCGGCGGGCATGCTGGCCAGGTGCCGGCACCGGGTCTGGGAACTCGGGCTCGCGCATGTCAGCTTGCAGCGCATGGACGCCTCGGCGATGGAATTCCCGGACGACAGTTTCGACGCCGTGATGGCCGCATACGTGGTCACGGCGGTACCCGACTACCGGAAGGTGATGCGGGAGATGGTGCGGGTCTGCAAGCCCGGCGGACGCATCATCCTCTTGAACCACTTCAGCAACGGCAACCCGATCATCAATACGATCGAGAAGGTGCTGTCGCCCTTCTGCA
>VBOF01000202.1 GCA_005877855.1 Nitrospirota bacterium
TGGGAGAGGAACTTCTGGATCTTGCGCGCGCGGGCCACCGTGAGCTTGTCGTCCTCCGACAGCTCGTCCATGCCCAGGATCGCGATGATGTCCTGGAGGTCCTTGTACCGCTGGAGAATGGCCTGGACCCCGCGAGCGACGTTGTAGTGCTCCTCGCCCACGATCTGAGGGTCGAGGATGCGCGAGGTGGAGTCCAACGGGTCCACCGCGGGATAGATGCCCAGTTCGGCCAGTTGCCGCGACAACACCGTGGTCGCGTCCAGGTGCGCGAACGCAGTAGCTGGCGCCGGGTCGGTGAGGTCGTCGGCCGGCACGTAGATGGCCTGCACCGAGGTGATCGAGCCCTTCTTGGTGGAGGTGATGCGCTCCTGGAGCTCGCCCATCTCCGTGCCGAGGGTCGGCTGGTAGCCCACGGCCGACGGCATGCGGCCCAGCAAGGCCGACACCTCGGAGCCAGCCTGGGTGAACCGGAAGATGTTGTCGATGAAAAGGAGCACGTCCTGCCCCTCGTCGCGGAAGAACTCCGCCATGGTCAGGCCCGACAGCCCGACGCGCAGGCGCGCTCCCGGCGGCTCGTTCATCTGGCCGTAGACCATCGCGACCTTGTCCATGACGCCCGACTCCTCCATCTCGAGCATCAGGTCGTTGCCCTCGCGCGTACGCTCGCCGACGCCGCAGAAGACAGAGACGCCGCCGTGCTGCAGCGCGACGTTGTGGATGAGCTCCTGGATGAGGATCGTCTTGCCGACGCCGGCGCCGCCGAAGAGGCCGACCTTGCCGCCTCGCACATACGGCGCGATCAGGTCGACGACCTTGAGGCCGGTCTCGAAGATCTCGATCGCCGGCGAGAGGTCGCCGAACGCGGGCGGGTCGCGGTGGATCGGCCATCGCTCGCCCTTCGACGGCTCCTTGCCGTCGACGGGGCCGCCGATGACGTTCCAGATTCGGCCGAGGGTCACGTCGCCGACCGGCACCGAGATCGGCCCCTCTGTGTCGACCACCTCCACCCCGCGGGCGAGGCCGTCGGTCGTGTCCATGGCGACCGCGCGGACGCGGTCGTCGCCGAGGTGCTGCTGCACCTCCGCGATGAGCTCGCGCGAGCCGCCCTCCTCGGGGACGGCGATGCGGAGGGCGTGGTAGATCTCGGGCAGGTGGTCCGGGAAGACGGCGTCGAGAACGACACCCTTGATCTCGACGATCCTCCCCGTGTTCGTGCCGTTGGTCTTGGCGGCCATGAATCTCCTGCTGCGTGAGGTTGGGCGCGGCGCCGCTCGCCGGCGGCCGCAAGCAGAGGCACTGTATCCGACCGCGCCGCGCGGCCCTCGATCGAACCGGCGGCGCGTGCGAAGCTAGTCGGCATGGCCGACGCAAGCGTCTCGGCGACCCAGTTCACGGGGCGTACTGCGTGGACCCGGAACCTCCAGACGCCGCTTCGCAGCTTCCTCCGCACCGAGACGGGCGGTGCCGCCGTCCTCCTGGCAGGCGCCGTCGCGGCGCTCGTCTGGGCGAATGCAGACGTCGCGTCCTACGAGCGCGTCTGGACGACGACCCTCTCGATCCGCGTGGGCGGCGCGGGGATCTCCCAGTCCCTGCGCGACTGGATCGACACCGGGCTGATGACGTTCTTCTTCTTCGTCATTGGGCTCGAGGCGCGGCGCGAGCTCGACCTCGGGGAGCTGCGCGACCGGCGGCGGGTCACGCTTCCGGTGGTCGCCGGGCTCGGCGGGATGCTCGTGCCGGTCTTGATCTATCTCGCGTTCAACGCCGGCCGTGCCTCGCAGCACGGCTGGGGGACGGCGATGTCGACCGACACCGCCTCGCACTGGGATTGCTGGCGCTCGTCGGTTCGGGCTTCCCGCAGCGGCTCCGCGCGTACTTGCTCACGGTCGCAGTCGTCGACGACGTCGCCGCGCTGCTGGTGATCGCGATCGCCTACAGCGGCAGCGTCTCGGTGATGCCGCTCCTCGTCGGGCTCGCCCTGTTCGGGTGCATCCTAGTCATCCGCGCGGCCGACATCCACTTCGGCCCGGTCTACTTCCTCTTCGGCACGGCCGTCTGGATCGCGTTCTTCAAGTCCGGCGTGGATCCCGTGGTCGCCGGCCTGATGGGCGGCGTCATCGCGCTTGCCTACCCGGCTCAGCGCGGCGACCTCGAGCGGGCGACCGACCGGTTCCGGCTCTTTCGCGAGCAGCCCACCGGAGACCTGGCGCGCTCCGCGCGCGCGGCGCTGAGGACCGCCGTCTCGCCGAACGAGCGCCTGCAGACGCTCTGGCATCCGTGGACGAGCTACGTC
>VBOF01000203.1 GCA_005877855.1 Nitrospirota bacterium
GGCGAGGGAACATTCCATTCTTCTTCAAACAATGGGGGGGCATTCGAAAGGCTGAGGCCGGTCGTTTGCTCAACGGCAGGACATACGATGAGTTCCCTGAACGTGTACAGGCGCCAGTCGCTGACCTCCAGCTTCGTCTGGCCTTTTCTGAGCAAGTCCTATCTCTTAGTTCCCCTAGAGTGTCTCGTTGAGCGATCCTGATCTCTATGCTGGCCGCGAACAAACACTCATCAAACATTTCATTCTTCAAGAATACCTCGAGCGATTCGCGATTATCGTGGGAAGCCATTGGAATTCGATTACCTATGTCGACTGCTTTTCTGGACCGTGGAATGTTCGGTCTGACGATCTTTCTGATAGCTCGTTCTCGATTGCCCTGCAACAACTACGCAAGGCGCGTGAAACATTAAAAGCTTCAAACAAAAGTTTAAAGATTCGCTGTCTCTTTCTGGAAAGCGATCCCCACGCCTTCACCAGACTTCAACAATTCACAGACTCGATACGGGGCGAAGAAGTAAGACCTCTTCAGAAGAGGCTGGAGGATTCAATTCCAGACATTCTCGATTTTATTCAACAGGGCGGGCAGCGGGCTTTCCCTTTCCTTTTCATTGATCCTACTGGTTGGACGGGTATCGCGCTGGAAACCATAGCCCCCTTGTTAAAGATCAAACCTGGTGAGGTCTTGATTAACTTCATGACAGGTCACATCAGTCGCTTTCTTGAATCCCCTCAGACTGAAACGCAAGAAAGCTTCAGGCGGTTGTTTCTCTCGCCTGAATTTCGAGACCGGCTTCAAGGTTTAGCCAGGCGTGATCGAGAAGATGCAACCGTAGCGTTCTATTGCGAGCAAATGAAGAAGGTTGGTCTGTATCAACATGTATGTCCTTCTATCGTGTTACATCCAGAGAAGGATCGAACTCACTTCCACCTGATCTATGCCACGAGAAATCCCAAAGGAGTGGAGGTTTTCAAAACAACAGAGAAAAAGTCAGTCCCCGTGATGGAAGAAGCAAGAGGAGAAGCCCAGAAAAGGAAACGAGAACAAAGAACAGGTCAAGGGGAGTTGTATGTAGCAAAGGAAACCCATGATCCTTCATATGTAAACGGCCTACGTCAACGCTATAACGATCTAGCCAAGACTCGTGTGTTGGAAATTCTCAAGAGAAAGAAAACAGTCCCCTACGACGATCTGTGGTCTGAAACAATGGCGCTCTCATTAACTTGGGAAAGTGATCTGAAGTCTTGGCTCCGCGAATGGAGAAAAGAAGGAACTCTGGAGTTTCAAAGAATGAAAACCAACCAACGTGTTCCCAAGTTGGGTATCGGCAACGTGGTTGCCTGGAAAGAATCTGGCTAGAACCTTTTGCTTTGCCCCTCGTCGGACACGCGGTCGAGTTTTTCCAGGAACATGCGGGCTTTTGGCCCGGATTATCCAGGAATACCTACTGCGTCGGCCGATGCTCTCGCCCGGCGGGGGTCTTCTCGCTCGGCCTCCTCGACGTACCGCTGCGGGTACGCCTGCGTCGTCCTCACTTGCGAGGACCCTCCGGCGGGCTTCGGCCTCAGCCGCCTCGCTACGGCATTCCTAGATAATCCGGGCCCTTGTGTCCAGGGACTCGATGTAGCGCCACTGGCCTTCGGCGAAGATCGTGTCGAAGGCCAACGAGGATTTCCCGGATCCGGACACGCCGGTGATGACCGTGACTTGATCGTGCGGGATCCGCAGGGAGATGTTTTTGAGGTTGTTCTGGCGCGCGCCGGTGATGAGCAGCTCGTCCTGGGTGGCCATAGTAAAGTCCGAAGTCGCCGAGGCTAAATGCCGAATCTCACGATCATAGCACAGCTTTTCCTTGGAAACTTTCCTCTTGATTCGCCGCTAGGAGATGCAATACGATTCCCCGTTCTTCAACCTCCGGCACCCACCCAACCCCCGAAAGGAGAAAGGAGGAAGATCCTTGTTCGTCCGCTTCTGGGGAACCCGCGGGTCCATCGCGGTGCCGGGAGAACAGACCACCAAATTTGGCGGGAACACCGCATGCGTGGAAGTCCGCACCGATGACGGCACGATCATCGTCCTGGACTGCGGGACCGGCGTCCGGGAGCTGGGCCATCACCTCCTGCAGGCCGCGTCTCAGCCGCTCCGCCTTCACCTCTTCATCGGGCATACCCATTGGGATCACATTCAGGGTTTCCCGTTCTTTGGCCCGGCCTTCCTGCCCAACACCGAGCTGAACATCTACGCCCCCGTGGGCTTTCATCGCCGCTTGGAGGACGCCATTGCCGGGCAGATGCAGTACTCCTACTTCCCTGTGAAACTGCACGACCTCCGGAGCCGCATCCATTTCACGGAATTGGACGAAGGATTCTTCCGCATCGGGGAGGTGCTCGTGCAGACGCAGCACCTGAATCACACCGCGCCGACGCTGGCCTACCGCATCTCCAGCCACGAGACGACGCTGGCCTATGTCACGGACCATGAGCCGTACTGGAGGACGACAGGCAGGGATTTTCAGCATCCCGGCGACCAGCGGCATGTGGCGTTCCTGGAGGGGGCGGACCTCATCATCCATGACGCCCAGTACAGCGACGAGGAGTACGCCGGTAAGATCGGTTGGGGGCACAGCACGGTGGAGTACGCGACCGATGTGGCGTTGGCCGCGGGAAGCGGCCGGCTGGCGCTGTTCCATCACGACCCCGCGCACGACGACGCGACCGTGGCTCGTCTGGAAGCGGTCGCGCAGGACCGCGTCGCCGCGCGCGGCCGCGCGCTCGAGGTTTTTGCCGCGGCGGAAGGGCTCGAGCTGCACGTGCGGGGCAGTCTGCCATCCGTCGCATTGGGCGACGTGACGGCAATCCGACGGCCTCCGGTCGCCGGCAAGCGCGTGCTCGTGGTCAGCTCCTCGGAGGTCGAGATCGCCGCCATCGGTCACCTGCTGGCCGAGGACCAACTGGTCGTGCTGCCGACGTCGGACAAGAGGACCGCGCTGCAGTGCGCGCCGGACGTCTTTCCCGACCTGGCCGTCATCGACGGACGTCTCTCGGATGGCTCAGGGGTGGAGTTGATCCAGCCGCTGCGCGCGCGCCTGGGCCGTCCGGACCTCCCGATCATCCTCCTCGCGGATAAGGCGACCGTGCAGAGCGACTTCTGGGTCAGCGACCCGCCCGTCACCGATTGCCTGACGAAACCCTTCAGCACGCCCATGCTGCGCACGAGGGTGCTGGCCTGGCTGACCCGCGCGCTGGTGCCCGGCAAGGCTCCAGCGGACGAGACGATCAGCCGTGGCATGCCCAAGCCGGCGCTACCCGCGAGCGTGCCCGACGCCGCAGCGGCGCGGGCTGACGTCGTCGCCGCCGCCAGCTACGCTGATGTGTTGGCGATGATGCCGCTGTTTCG
>VBOF01000204.1 GCA_005877855.1 Nitrospirota bacterium
GGCGTCTATCAGTATCTGCCAGCCTCGATCCGCTCGTTTCCGGATCAGGAAGAGCTAGCGCGCCTGCTGCGCGAAGTCGGTTTCGAGAAGGTTGAATATCACAACCTGAGCGGCGGCATCGTCGCCATTCACGTCGCCGTCAAGTGAAGAGCCTCCTCTACATCTTTCTGCCCTGCAAGCAGATCTACCCGGTCGGCTGCACGTATCTCGCCGATTACGTTCACAAGCGCTCGCCGCACGAAGGGGACGCCTCGCTGGAGCAGGCGTTCACCTTCTATTACTCGAACAATCCGTTCAAGAAGCTCGCCGCGTCGCTTGCAGGCCTGAAATCGCTCTATCAGTACTACGCTGGCATCCGGGCCAACCTGGCGCACGCCTGGCTGATCCGGAAGATCTGCCCCGACGCCCGGATCATGATCGGCGGCGGGGCGTTCGGCGCCTTTGCCGAGCAGCTCATCGAGAAGCTGCCGGAGGGTACCATCGGCATCCTGGGCGAGGGCGAAGAGGCCGTGCTGAAGATGGTCGAGGGACGGCCGCTCGACGGCGAGCGGTACGTCGCCAGACAGAACGGCAAGACCATCACCGGCGCGGGACAGAGCTACACCAACCTCGCTGGCCTGTCCGTGGACCTCCCCTACATCACGGAGATTTTCCCGCAGTTCACCGCCTACACGGACGATTGCATTGGCGTGCAGAGCAAGCGCGGCTGCCCGTACGACTGCGCCTTCTGCCTCTATCCGTACCTGGAAGGCAAATCCGTCCGCTATCGCCCGGCCGCGCTGGTCGTGCAGGACATCGCGCAGCACCATCGTCAGTGGGGCACGCGCCGGTTCTGGTTCACCGACGCCCAATTCATCACCGGCAAGGCAGCCTATCCCCAGTGTACCGAGATCATGGAACGGATCATCGCCGAGCGCCTCGAGATCGAGTGGTCCGGCTACATCCGCACATCGCTCATCACCAGCGAGTTGGCCACGCTCATGGTCCGTTCGGGCGTCGGCGATCTGGAAGTCGCCATCACGTCCGGGTCTCAAGAGGTCCTGAACAGCCTGCACATGGGCTTCATGCTGGACCGCCTGTACGACGGCTGCCGCTACCTGGCCGAGGCAGGGTTCAAAGGGAAGGTGATCCTGAACTATTCGCTCAATGCGCCGGATGAGACGGAAGCGACGCTGCGCGAGTCCATGGAGTCGTACAAGCGGGTCGCGGCCATCCTCGGCGAGGACCGCGTCTTCCCGATGATGTTCTTTCTGGGCATCCAGCCGCACACCGATCTGGAGCACCGACTGCTGGAGGAAGGGTATCTGTCATCAGGCTACAACCCCCTGATGCTGAGCCCGTCCAGCATCCGGAAGCTGCTGTACAACCCCGCCCCGCTCAACAAGCTGATCGGCAGGGCCTGCCTGGCCGCCTGGAACCGCAAGAAGGGGCCCCGCACCGGCAGCCGCGACCCTCGCCCATGGTCCGGCGCCCTAACCGGCTCTTCTCCAGCCTTGGACGTAAGGGACAGTCGCTATGCCGACTCGAGCCTTTTGCGGGGGGTGGAACTGAACTCCGGACGGGACGTGTTGGTGACCCTGGAAGAGATTCTCAACTCACGTAAATCTCCGGTGAAAACCGTGGCTTCGACGCCCTCTTTATAGACCCCACAGGGCCCGTTGCCGGCCTAGAAACCTGTTGCATATCCTTGAAATCCGATGCTAGGATACGTCGTTTTTTGCCCCAGGCTACCAACCCTGCCACGAGGATGGAGTAGCTTGTTTGTCTCTCTAAGGAGACGGTATGTATAAAACGATCTACGTCCCCGTCGACAACTCCGACTATTCGAACTTGGCGTTGGACGTCGGAGTCTCGTTGGCGAAGACGTTCGGGGCTAAGCTCGTGGGCAGCCACGTGTATGCGGCCAAGATGCATGACAAGCGCTTCAAGCAGATGGAAGCGGGCCTCCCCGAGGAATACCACGACGAAAATGAACTCGAGCGGCAGCGGCAGATCCACGATTCGCTGATCACCCGCGGCCTCCAGATCATCACCGACTCCTACCTCGACATCGTAGACAAGAAGACCGCCGAAGCGAACATTCCGGTCGAACGCAGATCACTGGAGGGCCGCAACTTCAAGGTCCTCGTCGAAGACATCAACACCAACGCCTACGATCTCGTCATCATGGGCGCGCTGGGCGTGGGCGCGGTGAAGGACAGCGTCCTCGGCGGCGTCACGGAGCGCGTGGTCCGGCGCGTGCGCACGTCGGACATCCTCGTCATCAAGAACACCCTGCCGATGAACGGCGGCTCCATCGTGGTCGCCCTGGACGGCAGCCACTTCTCGTTCGGAGGCCTCAAGACCGCGCTGGTGCTGGGCAAGGCCTTGAACAGACCGGTGGAGGCGGTCTCGGCCTTCGATCCCTACTTCCATTACGCCGCCTTCCACAGCATCTCCGGCGTCCTCAACGAGGAGGCCGGCAAGGTCTTCCGCTTCAAGGAGCAGGAAAAGCTGCACGAGGAGATCATCGACAGCGGGCTGGCCAAGATCTACCAAGCGCACCTCGACATCGGCCGCGAGATCGCCCAGGCCGAAGGACAGGACATCAAGACCACGCTGCTGGACGGCAAGGCTTTCGAAAAGGTGCTCCAGTACGTCCGCCGCGAGAACCCCTGGATGCTGGTGATGGGCCGGATCGGCGTGCACAGCGACGACGACATGGACATCGGCTCGAACACCGAAAATCTGCTGCGCATGGTCGACTGTCACGTGATGATCTCCAACAAGAAGTACGTCCCGCCGATCGATCAGCAGGCCGAATACACCATCGCGTGGACCGAGGAGGCGCTGCGCCGCATGGAGAGGATCCCGGTGTTCGCCCGCGGCGTGGCCAAGACCGCCATCCACCGGTACGCGATCGAGAAGGGCCACACGATCATCAGCAACTCGGTGGTGGACGCGGCCGTCGGCCACATCCTGCCCAAGGGCGCCATGGAGGCGATGAAGCAGCTCGGCGCCACGCTCGACGCGCAAGGCATCGACCGCAACACGATGAAGGCCGACGACGGGGTGGCCCGCGACATGATGGGCTCGACGCTCTCGGGCATGATGTCCGGCATCGTGGAAGAGACGCCCGCGGTCAGCCCGGGCACGCAGGCCTACCTCGATCGCATGAGCCAAAACTACTGGCTCTGCGGCGGGTGCGGCTATACGGCGAAGGGCGACCAGCCGGTCATGTGTCCGATCTGCAGGGCCGCCGGCGACAAATTCACGCTGATCGACAAGAGCATGTTCGAGGCGGCTGCCAAGACCGAGGGGACGCTCGAGACCGAGCTGGCCTACGACGACGTCCCGATGGCCTGGACCAAGGACGCCAAGGAGGCCATCCGCGCGGTCCCGGCCGGCTTCCAGCGCCGCCGGTGCAAGGCCAAGGTCGAGAAGACCGCCCGCAAGATGGGCATGACCACCATCACACTGGAGTTCGCC
>VBOF01000155.1 GCA_005877855.1 Nitrospirota bacterium
TGGGGCATCGGCATACATGGGTCCAGCCTACTGGATCCCGGCGTTCTGGGTTCCTGCACTGTTGGTAACACATTACATCACGTTCGTTATTCTCGGGAAGTACTGGACGAGAGCGGCCTAACAGCGCACTGGAGCCGACGGGGGCGGAACTGGCGCCGACGCGCCGCGGCTCATCGTGGAGGCCTTAGAGACCTTTGTGCGCGCGACTAACAAGGGAGTTCGGTTCCCCCTCACCCTCACCCTCTCCCTCCAGGGGAGAGGGATGGATTACGGAGTGATGACGGGCAGGAGCTGGCGGAGCGTGGTGCGCCCCAGGTCGGGCACGCGGCCCTCCCGCACCACAGGGTCATCGAACGGCACGAACCGCGCTAGCTTCACGAACGACCGCCGGTCGAGCAGCGCCATCAACTCGTTCTTACGCTCCCAGGTCAGCTCCATCGTGTAGCCCTCGCCGCGCTTCCACTCCCAGGGCGTCCCCCCCAGGCAGAGCGCGAGGCCCTGGTCCGCCACGCCCCCGTACCGGGTCATGAGGTTCTTCTTGTACTGGATGAGGTGCCCGCCTTCCAGGATCAGGGCGAACACGATGTGGTGGCCCCACCAGAGCAGCGTGCGGAAGGTGAATTTCTCCTCGCCCCGAAAATGTTTGAAATAGTCCAAGTACTGATAGGGAAAGTCTTCGAGGTGCTCGCCTTTGACGAACTGGTGGGACTTCGGACTGAACCCCGCCGGCGCGAGGAGCGTCACGCCCGCGAGCTCACGCTGGAGTCCATCATAGACGCCTTCCACGATGGCCTTCATCTTCGTCATGATCCGCGCCTTCGCGCGGAAGAACTGCTCGTCGCCGAGGAGTGTCAGCTCCTCCGGCGTGAAGAGAATAGGCTGGGCGGGAATGCTCTCCTGACTCATGGCCGCACCCTAGCATTCCCTCCGCAAACGGATCAACTAGAGAGTGGCGTCACCCGCTCTTGACGGCCTCCTTACGCCTCCCTATGATGAGCCGCATGACCTCGCCCACCCGCCGCGTGATCGCGCTGGCGCCCATGCCGCCGGAGAAGTCCGCCTACGCGCTCGCGCGCTACAGCCGCTCGCCCGATTCCATCGAAGACAGTCTGCGGTGGGTCCATAGTCACTCGTCGGAGAAGTTCTGGGAGCAGTTCTACTTCGATTACGGGCACGCCTCGATCGCCGACCTCGGCCACGTCATCATCTGCTTCGAAGGGGTCTCGGAGCTCGCCGCCATCCACATCGAGGACGAAGCGCTCTGGGACGGCCAGGCGAAATCCCAGCAGGCCTACACCACCCTGCACGCGCCCATCAGGGACTACCTGGCCCGCACAACTCCGAAGCCCGATGACATGAAGCCTCAGGCCTACGACCGGACGATGAACGCCAGGACTTTTGACATCACACGCTACCTCCTGCCCCTCGCTGCGACCACCAATGTGGGCCAGGTGGTCAGCATCCGGACACTGGAGAAGCAGATCTGCCGCCTGCTCTCGCTGCCGGTGGCTGAGCTGCGCGCCATCGGCGAGGACTTGAAACGCGCCTGCGCCACCCCGCCGCTCAACCTGTGGAGCGATCTGAATGGAAAATCCGCGGCCCCCAACGAGCCGCTGGCGCCGACGCTGGCTCGCCATGCGAGGCCCAGCGAGTATCCGATCAAGACGTATCCGGACTTGCAGCAAGCCGCCGCCGAGCGTCTGCGGCTGGGCGAGGTCAAGGCGAGCGAGCCGGTCGAATTGATCGAGCCGCATGCGCCGCTGGACGAGCTGGCTGCGACGCTGCTGTATCGTGTGACCATCTACCCCTACCGGCAGATCCTCGCCGTGGTCCGAGAGTGGACTGAGAAGGAGAAGGAGGACCTCATCGAGATCGCCCTGCGGCGGCGCAGCCCCCATGATGAGCTCCTGCAGGAGTTCCGCTGCGGGTACGGCTTCATCTTCGATGTGCTCATGGACCTCGGCGGATGGCGCGATCTGCACCGGCACCGCCGCTGCCAGCAGGTCCGGCAGGAGTTCACGACGATCCACGGCTACGAGACGCCCTCCCTGCTTACGGATGCGGGCGCCGCGGCCGAGTACCGGGCCGTCATGGACGAGGTCAAGGAGCAGGTAGAAGGCCTGGCCCTCTCCCACCCGGACATCGCGACCTACCTGACGCCGTTCGGGTTCCGCAGCCGCTGCCTGTTCAAGATGGATTACGCGGAAGCGGAGTACATCGCCCGGCTCCGCTCCGGCGTGAAGGGACACTTCTCCTATCGCACGATCGCGTGGCTCATGCAGCGCGCGGTCCTGGCCCGCTACCCCGCGCTCGGCTCGTGGATCTCGGCCACCCCGCCCGACATCGAAGACTCGCTGACCCGCTGAGAGTCACGCAACATGGCATGCGGCTGGTCACTCTGCAACTACGACGGGAAATGGCACGAAGATGAGTGCGTGCAGGCGAGCATTACCGATTCCAAGCTCGTCATTGAGATCGAGGCCAAGGAAGACGCGGATACGATCACTGTGACGGCCTCCTCGACGGACGGTGTGCGGTACGCCGGCGACTATCGCTACCGCGAGGGCAGCGACTCGAACGGCCTCGTGTACTTTGAACGGTATCAGGGTCCCGCCGGCCAGACCCTGATCGGCGAACGGCGCGAAGTCGGGAGACAGCCCACCAGGTGGATCATTAAGGTCACCTGAAAAGCCACACCAACCCATCGCGTCGCCCTCGCTAGCCCGGACTTTCCCCCTTCACTTTCAGGTATTGTCCTACCCGCCATTAAGCCATTCTCCGGATTTGGTTTGTTTCCCTTGTATGGTCTAACAGAGGAAGGAAATTCTGTGTAGCGAGCCATGGATACGCGCCCAACGGGGCTTTAAAAGGAGGTGGCCATTGACCTGCGCACGCTGTCACGGACTCTTGGTCGAGGTCCCGCCCCTCGTGTGGTTGTCCAGCGACGACTACCTGCCCACGCAATCGGACCGGTGTGATGGCGAGGCCTGGCAGTGCCTGAACTGTGGAAATTATGTTGATGGCGTCATTCTGGCCAACCGCCAGTCGCTGTCTCTTGAGAAAGAAGGTGCAGTTTCGGCCGCCGTGAATCGGGTCGGAGGGCTCATGACGGGTCCACCTGATGGGAACGCACTAGCGGTGCAATGCCTCACTCAGCCTACGGCATTCGGAGAGCGCGCGGGCATGCGATCGTCTGGCACGGATCTAACAAATCACGTTTCAGGCTTTTTCCCATCGGAGATTGAATGGTCCGCCTGATTGTTCCCTCTATCTTCAAGCCCTAGTGCCGGTTCTAAAACGCGAAGAGAAGACCAGGCTTGGGGGAGGCCTAAACCGATTCGCCGGCAGGTGCCGGCTTGGCAATCTGGTACCGGGACAAGGCTTGTGAGGTGAGGAACTGAGATGTCGCTCCGGATTCTATTGGCCGAGGACCACCTGATTGTCAGGCAGGGCGTGAAGCAGCTGCTGACGCGCGAAGGGTACAGCGTCGTGGCAGAAGCCGCGGATGGTCGCGAGGCTGTCCGCCTAGCCCGAGAGCATTGCCCCGATATTGCCGTGCTCGACCTTGGCATGCCCCTCCTGAACGGAGTAGATGCCGCCAGGCAGATCCTCAAAGTCTCTCCAAACACCAAGCCTATTCTCTTGACCTTTAAGAAAGAGGTGCCCTACGTCCTCGAGGCGTTCCGGGCCGGGGCCAAAGGCTATGTCTTGAAAACCCATGGCGCATCAGAATTGTTCGAGGCGATCCGCAAAGTCGCATGTGGAACGGCTTATATAAGCCCCGACCTCGCAGAGGTCGTCCCTCAGATCTTGAACCCGGACTCCGCTGATGATCAGCTTACGCCACGCGAACGTGAGGTGCTGCAGCTCATCGCTGAAGGCAAGACGACGAAAGAGGTCGCGACCATCCTGGGAGTCAGCTTCAATACAGCAGAATCGCACCGCAACAGAATCATGAAGAAGTTGAACATCCATGAGACCGCTGGGCTCGTGCGCTACGCGATCCGTCGGGGCCTCGCGTCGCCCTGAGGCCTGCTCTGGTCGGCCCCATCCGTCAGCCCCGTGATCCCACCGGCAGGGAAGTCAGGAGAGGAAAGATATCGATGGATCAGTGTGTCGCCGAGCGGAGCGCCGGGTCTGGAGTAAAGATCGGTTCATTTACCAATGGACCACATGGCACAGCTTGGTCCAAGGCCGCTGCCCCTGTTCGATGAGCTGGATCTTGTATCCAACGCGGTACCGTGCACTCTCCTCCAGGAGAGTTCGAGTGAAAACCGGCTGGTTGTACACCGGACGAACCCGTAACCTGATTCTCTCCGGAAGCTGGACAGTGGCCACCTCAGTCAGTTCGACGGCCTGAGGAAGCAAAATACTCACGCCGTTGTACGACACATCGACGATCTTACCCGTGATCAGGCGGTCAAAGTAACTCACCTGACAGGGCGTAGAGAACTGGCGCCGAGGATACAACCGTTTGAAGCGTTGCTCTTCCGCCATTGCAGGGACCTCGCCTCGCCGAAAAGTTTTCAGAACCTTAACTAGACTTTAACGGTACCCTGCTTTCAAAACCAAGGCAATCGGGTAAAACCGTGAATTACTGTTTTTAGGCACGCATGATTACCAGCGGGGCACATAGCACAGGTTCATCCATTGCTGCTCCCCCCGCTCGATGAGCTCGATCTTGCATCCGACGAGGTACTTCGCTCCATTTTCATGCTCCTGCTGAAGGTAAACCGGTCGCGCACGTAGCCAGATTCCTTCGGGAATCTGGACCAGGACCTCGACATCCACACCGACAGGTTCCGACAGCAAGACGCCGACGCCGGCGTAAGACACATCAACGGTCTTTCCTCGCACCTGACGGTCCGGCCAACTCGCCGTACAGGGGAGAGAGACCTTGCGTCTCGGGAACCACCGTTTTAATTGGCGCTCGTCCGGCATAAAAAACCTAATTCTACAAGGTTGCAGCCACTGTCGTAATGAGTCAACCGGGTAAATCATTGAACCGACGAATTATTTAGACTGATCGATGCCCGCGCAACTGTCGCACGGCTCAACGTGACTTGGCTCTGAAAACCGCACAAGCTGGAAAGGCCGATCAATGGTGTTCACAGGTGTGTGGAATATTCACTCGCGCATTCCCCGTCAGGAACGACCACAAGGAAAGAAAGGAGCTAGGGAGAGCACCCCTATTCCAAGGTTAGCGGGATTCCGATCTCGTATTCCAACACCTTATGCTTACAGTTATTATAGGACGTTTATATAATTACGTGATATGACGTAACAAAGGAGGATTCGTCATGTTGGCCTTCAAATCGCGGATCGAATGGTGCCGACGCCTGAGGAAAGCGGCGCGCACGTGGGTGGAAAACGAAGGTCGGCGGACCGAGGATAATTAACTCAGCCTGTAAGCACCGAAAGACGCTCATCCGAAACAGCGCTCGAACCATGCAGAACGGCCCTCTGCTCTCATTGTCCCGGAATTCCTGCATGCATAATCAGGTATTTACCGGAAGGCGATTGCGAGATTCGCCCGATAGAGACTACGCGAAAACAAGTCTATATTGCACACAGTTGCGCTTGATAGTGATGACGCAGTACGTCCTTAAACAAGCATGCGGCGCTCAGGGGGCACCCCTTCTCCATGTGCGGCATTGTCGGATATAGCTGACGCCGATCTTGTTTGCGGTGCCGCTCCAGCTCCTGGCCTATCACATCGCAGTCCTCCGAAACTGCGACGTGGATCAGCCCAGGACCCTGGCGAAGAGCGTCACGGTGGAATAAACGGCCAAGGGCATGATCAGCCCTATCAGTCCGGGAAGCCAGAAGACGGGCTGATGTTCCCCGGCTCATTGAGGCTGGGGACCTTGGCCGCCAGCAATCTGGACGATGATGTTGGTCTGGTCGGAGAGTGATCAGAACCGAAGGGGGCGGAGCCTTGCCAGAAGACCTCACGAGAGAAACTGAGCGACCGAGTTTCACGACGACCGATCAGAGCCTGGGCCCGGACATGGGGGCACGGAAGTGGTATGCCCTCTGGAGCAAAAGCCACTGTGAGCAGTTGGTCTGTGACCAATTAGCTGCCAAGGGATTTCAGGTGTTTCTCCCCAAGATCGAGGTCTGGTCCCGACGGAACGGGGGGCGGCACTGCATCTCCGTTCCCATGTTTCCCGGTTACCTGTTCCTCCACCATGCCATGGATCTGAACAGTTACATCGAGGTTCTCAAGACGAGGGAGTTGGTCCGCGTCCTGGGCGATGGGCGTGACCGTCTGGCAGTGGTTCCGGATGCGGAGATCGACGCAATCCAGAAGGTGGTGCAGGCTCACCTTCCCGCCCTGCCCTATCCCTACTTACGGGAGGGCCAACGGGTCCGGATTACGAAAGGGCCCCTTGCCGGGGTGGAAGGGATCCTGGTACACACCAAACCGAACAAGGGGCTGCTGGTCCTCTCCATCGAGCTGTTCCAGCGGAGCGTGGCCGTGGAGGTAGATTGCACGTTTACATCGGCGGCGTAGCGTGTGAGTTGGGTATGCTGCGGGGCGAACGGACATACGGGCGGACGAATAATTCTCCCTGCGACTATGGCAGGACACGCATACATCCCGTATTGGCTCCGAGTGGTGTTCGTCGCCGGGGTGCTTCTCCCCAGTGCAGCCCCGGCCCAACTCATACTCATACCCCCCACCGTAGCCCCGGCTCAAACTGGCTACTATCTGACCCCCGCACTGTCAGTCACCGAGGTCTACGACGATAACGTGTTTTACACCCCATCTCCACGTACGCAGGATTTCTTGACCCGCATCCGCCCAGGCCTCAAGGCGGGTTACCAGTCCGCCCCGCTGACGGTTGAGGGAGGCTACGCCTTCGACTCGGAGATCTACAGCAGGCATTCGGAGTTGACGGATGCCCAGGTGCGACAGCAGGGCTCGATCGAGTTGAAGGCCACGCCAATTCAGGTGTTGACACTCTCACTCCCAGTCTCTTACTTCCAGACAAGAACCCCGACGGAACTCAACCTCCAAACAGGGCTTGCAGTCGGCCGCGTGCGAGCCGAACGCTACACCGCGAACCCAGCATTTACCTACCGGTACGATCCGTTGACGACGGCCAAGGGGGACTACACCTACGCGAAGGACCTTCTGGCTGGAGGCATTACGATCGATTCGCATATCCTGAACCTGGCTCTCGACATCCGGCTCAGCCTGAGAGACACGGTGGGGCCGGGGTATGTCGGCCGTCGGTTCGAGTTTTCCGGCTTCCCGTCACTGACCTCCCACGCATTCACCCTGGGCTGGTCCCACGAGCTCACGCCCCTGACCACGTTCACGCTGCGCGGAGGTCCGCGCTTGACCGAGGGAACGGTAGACCGTCTACCCGAAGCCTCGGCGGCCATCCGCCATAAGCTGAAGAGCGGCCAGCTTTCGCTTTCGTATGCCAGCACCCTGGCCACGGTCTTCGGCCTGGCCACTGCCGCAACGGCTCAGGGCATTACGGCGACCGCGGCGATGGAACTGCTGCCCAAGCTGCAGTTAAGCGCTGCGCCGGCGCTCTATACGGTCTCGGAACCCTTGAAGGCCACGGTCTATGTGATGAATCTCGAAGTTTCCTACCAGCTCACAAAGACGCTGGCTTGGGGGGCGGCGTACCAGTTCAGCCTCCAGCAGGGAACCCTGTCAGGATCACGCGATGTTGACATCCTGCACAATATCTTCCTGATCAGGCTGACCGTCACCTACCCTGTTCGGGTGGACTAGGCCATCGAGGAGGACACCGATGCTGAGGCATGTTCGCATGGCGCTCTTTGCAACACTGGTCATTCTGGCCATGACCGCGACGGGCCTCGGATCCGCCGCAGTGCCCGCCGACGAGCCCGGATCGAAGTCTACTCCTGAGCAAGGGGACTATCGAATCGGGCCCGAAGACGTCCTGGACATCGCCGTCTGGAACAATACAGCGATCAGTCGAACCGTTCCGGTGAGGCCGGACGGCAAAATCTCACTGCCGCTCTTAAACGACATGCAGGCAGCCGGACTCACCCCAATGCAGTTCCGAGAAATCCTCATCAAGAAGCTGGCCGAGTACATGCCCACGCCCGAAGTTTCGGTGATCGTCCGGGAAGTGCACAGCTTCAAGGTCTCCGTCATTGGGGAGGTCAAGAGGCCCGGGCGCCATGAGCTGAAGAGCCGTGCCACGGTGCTGGATGTCCTGGCGCTGGCCGAAGGGCTCGGTGAGTTCGCTGCCCGTGGACGCATCGTGATCCTCAGACATGAAGGGAACAGCCTGAAGAGGATCCTGTTCAACTACAACAAGGTCGTCTCAGCAGACGGGGAGCTGGAGAACTTCTTACTCCAGCCTGGCGACATCATTGTAGTGCCCTAAGCAGGCTGACGCTGACTGGAGCCGGAAATGGAAGGCACGCGAAACACCACAGGCTTGGATCTCTTGCTGGCGGTGTGGAGTCGGCGCAAGTGGCTGGCGATCCTGGTTTTCCTCGTGCCATTCGTTTGTACATTTAGCCTGGCGAGGGCCCTACCGGACCTCTACCGCTCCACCGCCACGCTGCTCGTGGAGCGTCCGCAGGTCGCCGAAACCTTTGTCAAGTCTTCCGTCACAAGCGAACAGGAGACACAGCTTCAGACAATCAGCCAGGAGATCTTGAGCCGGTCGAGGCTCCAGGAGCTGATCACCCGATTCGACCTGTATCCGGAATATCGCAAACAGGCGACTCCGGAAGAGGTCATCGAGCGGATGCGGCGCGATATTCGGATGGAATTCAAGGGAATGGACCCGCAAGTCGTGCGCGGCCCGACCATCGCTTTTACCCTCAGTTTCCGAGGCAGGGATCCGGAAACAGTTGCAAAAGTGACCAACACCCTGGCTTCCTCGTTTGTTGAAGAGAACGCCAAGATCCGCGAACGACAAGCGAGTGGGACAGCCAAGTTCTTGAGCGTTCAACTTGAAAAGATGAAGAGGAAGATGGACCAAGAGGAGCGGCGGCTGGGTGCGTTCAAGGAGCGTCACGTTGGCGAGTTGCCCGAGCAGATGGAAGCGAACCTGGCCACCCTGCAACGGCTGAATACAGAAATGAATCTTAACAAGGAGAGCCAGATGCGAGTCCGGGAGCGGCTGGAGCGGGAGAGGCTGACACGACGACTTGCCGAGTCAAGGGCGTCAGCCACTGACGGCGACGCGCCCCTCCCGGGGGGCGACGCTGAGGCGCTCAGCGCCAGGCTCTCAAGGCTGTACCAAGAGCTGACGGAACTCCGCTCGCGCTTCAGCGAGAAGTACCCGGACGTGATCCGAGTGAAAGCGGAGATCGCGTCCCTGGAGCAACAACTCGCCGCAGCAGAGAGCAACGACGGTTCAGCAGCAAATCCGGATTCGCAGGTGAGTCCGTCTCGCACACAGGACAGGAAGGTCCGTAGCGAAGCCGAGAGGGAACTGCAGACGTTAAGAGAGGAAGAGAAAGCCCTTCGGCAGTCTGTCGCGACGTACCAGCGGCGTGTAGACAACACGCCCCGCCGGGACCAAGAATTCCAGGAGCTGTCGCGGGACTATAAGACGATGAAAGAGCTTTACAACACGCTGTTACAGCGGCACCAGGAAGCCCTGGTGGCGGCGAGCATGGAGCAAGGGCAGAAGGGGGACCAGTTCCGGCTGTTGGATCAGGCGATTCCGTCAACACGACCGGCCGCACCGAATCGCCTCCGGCTAATTTTCATCGGACTGATCCTGTCAATGGGGCTCGCCGGAGGGACGGTCGGGCTGATCGAACATCGCGATACGTCCTTCCACGCGGTCAACGAGCTCCGCACATTCACCAAGGTGCCAGTGTTGGTGAGCATTCCGCAGATTGTCACCAAGAAAGACATCTCCCGGAGACGATGGCAGTTTTGTCTTGCGCTGCTGGGCCTGGCGATCCTTTTTGGCACAACTTACCACATCGCCCAAGGAAACGAACAAATGGTCTGGATGTTCGATTTAGGTCGTTCCTGAAATGGCACGGGAAGAAATGGCGGAACCGCAAGTAATCGACGAGCACTTGGTGTGCCTCCATGCTCCGGCTTCGTATGAAGCGGAGCAATACCGAACGCTCGCCCACACGGTTGAGTTGATGCACAAGGACACTGGCCTTCGTGTGCTGGCGGTCACCAGCGCGACGGCCGGAGACGGCAAGACCACCACGGCGATTAACTTAGCAGGGGCATTGGCCCAATCCTCAGAGGCAAGGGTCATATTGGTGTGCGCTGACTTACGCAAGCCATCCGTGATCGAACACCTTGGCATGGAATACCCGCACCTGGTCGGGCTCTCGACCGCAATCCAGAACCCGGCGTACACGTTGACGCAGGTTGCCGAGAGCCTTCAACGCAACCTGTCTGTGCTGTCGGCGGGCCCATGTCCAGACAATCCCTACGAGGTTCTCAAATCGCCCCGGCTGGGCGAACTCTTACAAGAGGCGCGCCAGCATTACGACTTTATCGTGGTGGATACCCCGCCGCTGCTCCTCGTCCCCGATTGCAAGGTCATCGGAAGGTGGGTCGACGGTTTTCTACTGGTGGTGGCTGCCCACAAAACCCAGCGCAGGCTGGTGGGGGAAGCGCTGAATCTCATGGATTCCGCAAAGCTGGTGGGCCTGGTGTTCAATTACGACGACTGTGCCCTCCCAGGTTATTACGATTACTACTACCTTTCCGGCCAGCCCCACGGCCACCATGGGCAGAACTGGTGGAGACGATTGGCAGCCACTCTGGGCCGCATTTTCTCTCGCTGGACCTAGCCGATATCTTTCCAGGAGATTAGTCGCCCTCAAGGATTCCCCCGCTCTGGATTCACTTATTCCCACGATTGAAATTCGGGGCTTCACCCGATTGCCCTTGACGCCCGCTAATGTGATGTATGGTGAGGTAAAAGTGAGGCAAAAAGCAGTGTCTGACCTTCGGGCAGATCCAGATATGTGCCCCTCCGGCGTCGCCTTGGAGGATCGGCTGGGCCACGCTTACAACGAGCAGGCTTTCCGGTACCTCTTGGCGATCGAGCAAAAGCGCTCTGAGCGCTCGGGCTGCCCTTTCCTGCTTCTGCTGGTGGACCTGAAGGAGGAGTCAGGGATAGGTGTGCGCATCGACCCCATGGTCGCCTCCAAGCTCTTCTCGGCTCTAGGGCTCTGCCTCCGCGAGACCGACGTCGTCGGCTGGTACCGCGAGGAGCGCGTGGCCGGAGCCGTGCTGATCGAGCTCGGGGAGAGGCGCCCGACGGAGGTCTCCCGCCTGATTGGTCAAAGAGTCAAGGACAGGCTTTACGCAGGCCTGCCCTCAAACGTTGCCCGTCGCCTCCAGGTGCGGATCTATCAACACCCCGAGCTTGAGGGGATCGATTTGGGTGATGGCCCCCACTCGGTCCTCTACCCCGAGGTAACCCATCGGCCCCTGTTCCACAGGTGTGCGCGAGCTGTCAAACGGACAATCGCCCTGGCCGTTGCGGCTGGCTCCTTGCTCCTTGACCCCTTCATGCGTGGGCTGGGCTGAACTAAGGAGAAGTCCTATGCTCAAGCTTGGTGTCATCGGTTACGGCTACTGGGGCCCGAACGTCGTGCGCAACTTCGCGAGCCAACCTGACTGCCGGGTCGTGACTATTTGCGACACAAACCCCAAGGCGGTGGCTCAGGCGTTGCGCCACCATCCGGCCGTGCACGCTACCTCTAATCCGGATGAAGTCATGAGGTCGTCGGAGATCGACGCTGTGGCCGTCGTCACCCCGGTGTCGACGCACTACGATCTGGCCAAGAAGGCGCTCGAGAACGGAAAGCACGTCTTCGTCGAGAAGCCTTTTACGGCCACTTCGGCCCAGGCTGAAGAGCTGATCGAGCTGGCCGATCGCAAGAACCTACAGATCATGGTGGATCACACCTTTCTCTTCAACGGGGCAGTGCGCAAGATCAAGGAGTTGGTCGATGCGGGGGTCCTGGGGCCGCTCTACTACTACGACTCGACGCGAGTCAACCTGGGGCTCTTTCAGCACGACGTCAATGTCATCTGGGACCTGGCCCCCCACGATCTGTCCATCATCGACTATCTGATCGGCCTTGAGCCGGAGCTTGTTGTGGCAACCGGCGGAGCGCACTTGAACGGCCTGGCGGACATGGCCTACATCACTCTGCACTTTCCCAAGAACATCATCGCCCACCTCAACGTCAACTGGCTCTCACCCGTGAAGGTGCGAACCACGTTGGTCGGCGGGCAGCGGAAGATGCTGGTGTGGAATGATCTCGAGCCCTCCGAAAAGGTCAAGGTCTACGACAAGGGGATCCAGGTGACCGATAATCACGACGAGTCGCGTCAACGGCTCAAGGCTTTGGTCGAGGCGAAGGTCTTCGAGGTAGGAGCAGCGCAAGCGGTCCACGACCTTTTGGTGAGCTACCGGAGCGGAGACATGTGGTCGCCCCAGGTGGACCAGACCGAAGCCCTGCAGCTCGAAGCCCGTTACTTTTTGGACTGTCTGGCATCGGGAGAGAAACCAGTCAACGACGGGCGGGCAGGCTTGCGCGTGGTGAAGATGCTGGAGGCGGCCGACCAGTCGCTCAAGCATCGCAGAGAGATCGTCTACGCATCATCGCGGGGACCGGATCGACCGGGTTACTCTGAGGTTCCCCCCATCAAATTCGCTCTTTAGGCCGATGAACACAAGGCACCAGTCGGGACACACAAGATCACGCGCGTGCGATCAAGGAAATGGGAGGGGCCGTCCGCGCGTCATCAACGCAGAACTCTTCAGGAGTGTCCTGATCGGGGAGCGAAAACGCTCGGATCGCTCCAATCAGTCGGTCGTTCTCCTGCTGCTCGACATGGACGATGGCCTGGGTGCTGAGTCTTCGTTGATTTGGGATGCGGCCATCGAGGCCTTGGCCGCTGCCACGCGTGAAACAGACGTCCTTGGATGGTTCGAGTGGCGGGCTGTGATCGGACTCATAGTGCCTAAGATCCGCGCTTCAGACCTGGCCAACGTGTGCGAAGGACTCGACACTCGAGTCCGGCGAGAGCTCGCCGACCGGTTGGGCGCGGAAGCGGTCGACAAGTTATCGATTCGACTCCACGTCTATCCCGAGCCGATGATCGGGGGAGAGGAAGGACCTGGGCGTGTGAATCCGCTCTTTTACCCGGAGCTACGCTCGCGTTGGGAGCAGAGGACGATCTACGACGCGATCAAACGGGCCCTTGATGTCATCGGCAGTCTGACACTCCTGGTGGTGCTTTCGCCTCTTCTCATGCTAATCGCCGCCCTGGTGAAACTGAGGTCTCCCGGTCCGGTCTTGTTCGGACAAGTACGAATCGGGCAGATGATGAAGCCCTTCACGATGCTCAAGTTTCGAACGATGTATTTGAACGCTGATCACAAACTCCATCACGAATTCGTCAGCGGGTTCATCAAGGCGAGCGGCCAGATCCACGCGCCCGGAAAGACAGGAATTTTCAAACTCACCAACGACCCACGGGTCACGCCGGTCGGACGACTGCTTCGCAAGACAAGCCTCGACGAGCTGCCTCAGCTATGGAACGTGCTGCAAGGGAACATGGCGCTGGTCGGGCCGCGGCCTCCGCTTCCGTACGAGCTCGAGCAGTACGAGCCCTGGCATCGCCGACGGGTCCTGGAGGCCAAGCCGGGGGTCACAGGACTCTGGCAGGTGGCCGGGCGTAGCCGCACGACCTTCGACGAAATGGTACGCCTCGACCTCCGGTACGCCAGGACACGCTCCCTCTGGACCGACATCAAGATCCTCCTCGCAACGCCCGCAGCGGTCATCTTGGGGAAGGGTGCTTGTTGATGCAGATCGGGCAGCGCCGGAGGTTGAGGGTGCTCTGCCAGTGAACGAATACTTCAGTATTGCGCCCGACGTCAAGCTAGGGAAGGACGTCAAGCTCGCGAAGTTCATCAACCTGTACGGCTGCGAGATCGGCGACGAAACGAAGATCGGAACGTTCGTCGAGATCCAAAAGAATGCAAAGGTCGGCCGGCGGTGCAAGATTTCGAGCCACACCTTCATCTGTGAAGGCGTGACGATCGAGGACCACGTCTTCATCGGCCACGGCGTCACCTTCATTAACGATTCCTTTCCACGGGCGACGACTCCGACGGGGGAACTCCAGAACGGGAAGGACTGGAAGGTCGAGGCCACGTTGGTGAGGAGGGGTGCCTCGATCGGGTCCGGAGCGACGATCCTCTCAAACGTGGTCATCGGGCAAAATGCCATCGTCGGGGCCGGCAGCGTCGTGACCCGCGACGTGCCCGACAATGCCATTGTGGCTGGGAACCCAGCGCGGGTCCTGCGATTGATCGTGCCAGAGCTGAGGGTGGCGAAATGACCGGCAACGGTAAAATTCCTTTCATAGACCTCGTCACACCCCACCTCGAACTGGAAGGGGAATTGGTGTCGGTCTTCCGAAGCGCTCTGAAGACTGCTGGATTCGTCGGCGGACCGATGGTGGAAGACTTCGAACGGGAATTTGCACAGTTTTGCAGAGTGCACTATTGCGTCGGCGTGGGGAGCGGCACAGACGCCTTGCGGTTCGCCCTTATCGCCGCCGGAGTGCAACCTGGCGATACTGTCGTTACCGTGCCGAACACTTTCATTGCAACCACGGAAGCCATCTCCCAGGCCGGCGCGCGGCCGGATTTCGTCGACATCCACGCGCGCACGTACACCATGGATCCTGAGAAGCTGCGTGCCTATCTGGAGACCGACTGCACGCCAGACAGGAAGACGGGCCGCGTGGTGAGCAAGCGCACTGGCAGCCCGGTAACGGCAGCCATCCCCGTGCACTTGTACGGGCAGATGGCCGACATGGACCCCATCCTCGACCTGGCGACCCAGTACAACCTCATCGTCATCGAGGACGCCTGCCAGGCGCACGGCGCGGAGTACTTCTCGAAGAAGGAAGACCGCTGGCGCAAGGCCGTGTCGATGGGCCGCGCCGCGGCCTTCAGCTTCTATCCCGGCAAGAATCTGGGCGCCTGCGGTGAAGCGGGAGCCGTCACCACCGACGACGAGCAATTGGCGCGGCGTTGTCAGATGCTCCGCGACCACGGCCAGGCGCAAAAGTATTATCACGAATTCGAAGGCTACAACGGCAGATTGGACGCGATTCAGGCCGGCATCCTGGGACTGAAACTCAAGCATCTCGACAAATCGAATCAACAACGCCGGGAAAATGCCGATCGCTATCGGGAACTGTTTCGCCCAATGGCAGGCAGCATCATCATTCCCGATGAGGCCGACTGGACCAGAGCTGTCTATCACCTCTACGTGATCCGCGCCCAAAATCGGGATCAACTCCGGCAGTATCTTACTGAGGCCGGAATTGCCACTGGAATCCACTATCCCGTCCCGCTCCATCTCCAAGGAGCCTATCGACATCTCGGCCACAAGAAAGGCGATTTTCCGGTCACGGAAAGAGTCACGTCGGAAATTCTCTCTTTGCCTATGTATCCCCAGCTTGAACTTGGTCAGCAGAGACGAATTGTCGAGAAAGTTCTCGAGTCACTTTCCATACAGCCTGGCAACCGGCGGCGTCCGGACCTCCAGCCAGGGAGCTCATCTCGAACAGTCAGTACTGCCATTTCCCCAGACAAAGGAAAGATCTGGATCGATCTGGATAACTCCCCGCATGTGCTGTTCTTTGCGCCAATCGTCGAAGAACTGCAGAAGCGCAGCTATTCGGTCGTGCTCACCGCCCGCGACTGTTCCCAGGTGCGCGAGCTGGCAGACCTTTACCATCTGAACTACAGGCTGATCGGACGGCACTCCGGGAGGAACAGAATCCTCAAGATGGCGGGGTTGTGTTTTCGGGCGTTGCAGTTGATCCCAACTATCCTGAAGGAAAAGCCTGATCTGGCTCTCTCGGTTGGTTCGCGCTCCCAGTTGATTCTATCTACGTCTCTGGGAATCCCTTGTCTATTCATGGGCGATTATGAGTTCGCAAGGAACTGGCTTTTCATCCATCCAACGTGACTAATGTGTCCGGAAGTGATTCCGAAAACAGCCCTGGGAGTCACCCCGAACCGAATCCTAAAATACCCCGGTATCAAGGAAGACGTCTATGTTCCTCGACTAGTTCCGGACCCCCGTGTCAGACCTCAACTCGGTCTACAGGAGCAGGATCTGGTGGTGACCCTCCGTCCCCCTGCGAGTGAAGCCCACTACCATAATCCCCAGAGCGCTGAACTCTTCGACGCAGCGATAGAGTTTCTGAGCAAGAAGCCCGATGTGAAGCTTGTCGCGCTGCCTCGAAATGAGAAACAGGCAATTTGTCTGAAGGAGAGTTGGCCCGATCTTTTCCGAAGTGGCAAGATGCGCATCCCGGAGCAAGTCGTGGATGGGCTGAACCTGATTTGGTACTCGGACCTGGTTATCAGTGGGGGCGGCACGATGAACCGGGAGGCCGCGGCTTTAGGCGTCCCCGTCTATAGTGTCTTTCGCGGCACGATCGGTGCGGTGGATCATTATCTCAGCACGAGAGGTCGGCTCATACTCCTGGAGAGTGTTCGAGATGTCCAAACGAAGATCCTCTTGGTCCGAAGAAATCGACCCGCGAAGCCCCAGAATGATGATGGCGCCGCCTTGCGCACCATAGTCGAGCAGATCGCCGCGATCATGGAGTCGAGATGTCCCGTGCCGGAAAGCTCCTCTCAGGCCGCGGCATTCGACGGTCCCAGGCCCGCAATATGAAAGTTCTGACTGTTGTCGGCGCGCGTCCTAATTTTATGAAGGCCGCGCCGATCATCGCGGCAATCAACGAGCACAACGAGAGGATTTCGGCAAACTCCGCCGATCGGCGCGAATGGCCGGCCGAAATGATCCGGCACATCCTCGTTCATACCGGACAACATTACGACGACCTCATGTCCGCCTCCTTCTTCAGCGATCTTAAGCTTCCAAAGCCGGATGTTCACCTCGGCGTGGGTTCAGGATCCCACGCGGTCCAGACTGCAGAGATTATGAAGAGATTCGAAGAGGTGCTGGTGGAAGCGAAGCCTGACTTCGTGGTGGTGGTTGGCGATGTGAATTCGACCCTCGCCTGCGCCCTGGTTACCGCCAAGATCTCCTTCGATTCCGCTGGTTCGAGACCGTCAATCGTCCATGTGGAGGCGGGGCTGCGCTCCTTCGACCGGTCGATGCCGGAAGAGATCAACCGCGTTCTCACCGATCATGTGTCCGATCTGCTCTTCGTGACAGAGGAAAGCGGGCTTCGGAATCTGCGAGGCGAAGGGATCGCGCCTGACAGGGTCCATTTCGTCGGCAACACGATGATTGACTCCCTCCTTGCTTTCAAGGAGAAAGCTGAGGCTTCCACCATATTGGAGGAATTAGGGCTTCGAACGCAGAGGGGAAAAAACGCCTCCGGCAACTCGATCAACCGTTATGCGCTCCTGACCCTGCATCGGCCGCCAAATGTGGACAATCGGGATGCCTTTCTCAACATCCTGGCGGGGCTCGAAGAACTGGCAACGGATTGCCCCATCGTTTTCCCCGCGCATCCCCGAACGCAGCGGCGAATTAAGGAATTCGGTTTGGAGTCCCATCTTGGGATGAACGGAACGAAAATCAAGAGAGACGCACCAGAGTCCGGAAACTGGCGCCCCGGAATCATCCTGACCGATCCTCTGGGCTATCTGGATTTTCTCTGTTTGATGAAGCACGCAACGCTCGTCGTGACCGACTCAGGTGGCATCCAGGAAGAAACAACGTGTCTAGGGATTCCCTGCGTCACGGTCAGAGAGAACACCGAAAGACCCGTTACCGTGGAGAGCGGCACCAATACTATTGCAGGGACAAAAAAAGAGAGCATCGGCGATGCTATCCGCCGCCAGACGGGGAGGAGAACCAACGGCGGCGTGCCAAAGAAATGGGATGGCCAAGCCGCCACACGCATCGTAGACATTTTAATCCGCACGCACCACGGGAAGGTTTTGTCTCGACAGTCTCTTAACCCGCAACTCTGTGCTTGACAATGCGCTCGGCGCACAGAACAGAGAGACAGGCCGACCACTACACCTATGTTCTCATTACCCCGGCGCGGAACGAGGCAACGTTCATTGAACTGACCATCAGGTCCGTGGTGGGGCAGACGGTCCGACCAGCCAAATGGGTCATCGTCAGCGACGGTTCCACCGATGGCACGGACAACGTGGTGAAGAAGTATGCCGCGCAGCACGATTGGATCGAACTGGTGAGACAGCCTCAGCGCATGGAGCGACATTTTGCTGGTAAGGCGGCTGCCTTCAACGCGGGATATGCCAGAGTGAAGGATTTGGAGTACGAGGTCATTGGCAACTTGGATGCCGATATCTCCTTTGATGAGGACTACTTTGCGTTCCTTATGAGCAAGTTTGCCGAGAATCCCAGATTAGGAGTGGCTGGTACACCATACCGGGAGGGGAACGCGACGACATACGACTATCGGTTCGCCAGCATTGAGGATGTAGCGGGCGCGTGTCAAATGTTCCGACGGGCATGTTTTGAAGCCATCGACGGTTATCGGCCGGTAAGATCTGGGGGGATCGATCTGATCGCGGTCCTGCGAGACTGCACAGGGGGAGGAAAGATTATCTTCTTGGCAGCCATCCCGCGTGGGAGGTCTTTCGAAGCATACATCAGATGAAGAACAGACCGTATATCGTCGGTGGATCTCTGATTCTCGTTGGGTACGTCTGGACCATGCTCCGTCGCGTTGAAAGAGCCATTCCTGAGGAACTCGTCGAGTTGCGACGCAATGATCAAATGCAACGATTGAAAGGGATCTTCCGCCGTACGCTGTGCCACGTCATGGCCCTCGACTGATCGGGGACCAGATTCTTCCGGCACCTGGCTTCGCTGATGTTGTTCCAACCACCCCTAATGAAGCCTCGGGGGGCCCACAAGACTATTGGGTTCGCGGCGGCAGGTGTCGCTCTGGTGCTTGCCGGTACTGTTATCTGGCTTGTTAACAAGCCGCCAACCGCTGACTGTAGCGCCGAAGCATCTGCAGACCACAAGGTGCATGAGATTCGCGCGACAAAGGTTGTCGTGCAGCCTTGGCTCGGTAAACACCACGTCTACGGCATCTTCATGGTTCCCAACAGATACAAGCAAAACAAGAACTATGCATTGACCATGGCCGTACGCGGCTTCAACCATCATTTTCCCGTAGTCGAACGTGCTGACAAACTCTACCCGGACGATATACCTGCCGAGCCTGGACATTACGTCAAGCGCGTCTATGTTCCGACCCGAGTCGCCCTGTGGTCTCTAGTCACCGGTCTCTTCGGCGATTTACGAGCGCCCTGCCACTGGACACTCGTGTTTACCGAGCAAACTCCGTGATTAAGAGAATGGGGCACAGTTGGGCCACATGGGCTCAACTCGTGCATGCGATGTCCCAAGGGCGTCGAGCCCAACGTCGGGCGGAAAAGTAACGTACTAAACAAGAGGCACCGTGAATTCGGCCTTTCTTGATCATTACCGATGTCCGGAAACCTTTGCGACTTTCACTCTCAGCGGCGAGCTGTCTGAGGATAGCGGGTATTTCCGTTTTGGTCCGGACGCGATTTGCTTCGGGCAGTCCTCTTCCGGTTTCAGAGCCGGGCATGCCACAGATGAACTCTATGATGCGCTGACGGACGTCGCCTTGGACGGAGCGATGCTCCAACTCCCGTTCAGTCCTTCGGAAATCGTCGCGAACCTGCGTTATGAGCGCTACGCTTCGGCCTCTAACAGAAAAGGGAAAACGCTACACGGCGAGTCGGTTCTCCGGAAGGTTTACTACTTGGTGCGTCCCCTTCTGACTGTTTCAGTGCGGAAGCATCTCCAGAGATTACATCTAAGAGATTGGAATGAAATTTCCTTTCCTACCTGGCCTGTTGATCCAACCGTTGAGCGCATCCTGGAGATGCTGCTGATTCTGTTGCTCAAGGCCCACGCCGTCGATAAGATCCCCTTCGTCTGGTTTTGGCCGAATGGCTTTCCAAGTTGCGCCATCATGACGCATGATGTGGAAGCATTACCCGGCAGGGACTTCTGCTCGCACCTGATGGACTTGGACGATGCTCACGGAATCAAATCCTCTTTCCAAATCGTACCGGAAGGACGATACCCGGTGTCAAAAGGATTCCTCAACACGATTCAGAGCCGAGGATTTGAAATCGATATCCACGACTTGAACCACGACGGCCATCTGTTCAGCGATCGGGAACGATACTTGCGCCGCGCCGAACGAATCAATCGATACAGCAGGGAGTATGGAGCCGCTGGCTTTCGTTCCGCTGCTCTCTATCGAAATCTGAACTGGTTTGAGGCTTTGGACTTTTCCTATGACATGTCAGTTCCATGCGTGGGGCATTTGGAAGCGCAACGAGGCGGCTGTTGCTCAGTGATGCCTTTCTTCATCGGCAAGATTTTGGAGCTGCCCGTCACTACAACACAAGACTACTCTCTGTTTCATATCCTCAATCACTATTCTATCGACCTCTGGAAACGCCAACTTGCTCTGATCATGGAAAAACATGGTCTGGCCAGCTTCATCGTTCACCCGGACTACATCCTCGAGCACCGGGCGCGAGATACATACAAAGCGTTATTATCCTATCTTTCGCAGTTGCGTTCCGAAGGGAAGATCTGGATCGCTCTCCCACGAGAAGTCGATCACTGGTGGCGTGAGAGAAGCCAGATGAGACTGAGTCGCCGAGGAAATAAATGGGAGATCGAGGGCCCTGGCAAGGAGCGAGCCCGGGTGGCTTACGCGAGTCTCGAAGAGGACTGCGTTGTCTACCACCTAGAAGCAAATTCTTAGATCGCCAATGTGGAGCACCATGGCAAGCCGAACCCTTTACCTCGATGGCGAATACATTGCGAAGAATCCGGAGTGGCATGTTGAAGAGTCTCCCTGGAAGGCAAGACAGATTCTTCGCATGCTTCGGAAGAATCATCTTGCCCCGAAGACAGTCTGTGACGTGGGATGTGGCGCTGGAGAAGTGCTGAGGCAGCTTCAAGAGCACCTAGATGGCGAATGTATGTTCTGGGGATATGATATCTCTCCACAAGCTGTTGAACTGGCAAAAAGTAGAGCCAACGAGAGGCTGCAGTTTAA